>WFQY01000115.1 GCA_015486815.1 Phycisphaerae bacterium
ATCTATTTTCGCGGAAAATTTTACCCGTCGATTCTCGGGATTAGCTACAGCAAGAATAGCGCCAACCGATTTACCATATCTTGCCGTCCATAATTCGGGATTATCAACGCGTATTGCCGGCACAGCCCGCCAGCCGAGTTTGACTGCTTCGGTAATAGGGATAGCGGATTTACATCCCGCAGAAAAACCCTGAATGTCTTCATACGTCAGATTACATCCCATAATTGCTGCTCGGCATAGATTCAATCCGAACCGCGCACGATATATCTCACGAAGTGTCTTGACAGGCACTTTCCGCCAGGGGATTTTCGAAGCTGTTGTATCGTGCCAATGTGTGCCGTGCAGGCAGATAGGCTTTTGACCGAGGACAAATCGTCCTCGTTGAAGCGTTCGGAGATTGATATCACGAAATGCGCTATCCTCAATTAACCAGACGTCGGTAAGAAAACCAACCGGATAAGCTGCAAAATCCAGATTAGTTACAGCACAGCGATAGCCTGCATAGTCAGGGGGTAATCGATGAATAGCATCAAATAACTCCGCTAAGCCTATCGCTTCGTCAATATAGACACCGCGACTATCAAAGGCTAATCCTTTGCTTGCTTGCAAAACTTTTTCGCCTCTGAACTTAAAACCACCGTTGCAGATTACCAAATCCTGCCCCAACGCTGATATTGGTATTTTCTCTCGAATCCGCCTAAAATCTTCTACGAAATCTCTGCCAAAACGCGTATGCGATGTGTACATTCTGCTACACCAGCCTGTCCAGCCGCCAAATACTCCTATGGTCTGTGTCTCTTTTCCCTCTGTCAGAAATTCCCCGGGATAAGAGGTATCGGCTAATTCTTTTTCGGCATAATTGCAGACGTAAAATGATTGAGCTAATCCCAGCCGTTCCGCTTCTTTGCTCCAGACATTCTTACGCCATTTATGAAAATCCTCGCAACTACCGCTAAATTGAGGAGCTTGTTTCATTTTCTCGGGCTTTTTCCAATAAGATTCCATTTTATAGCCCGACCAGAACTTTTCTTTGCCGAACCAATCGCCATATCGTTTGAATCCCATAAATCGCCAAGTCCACCCGAAGCCAAATCGACGATACATCTCTGACGCAATCGTATCGAAATCTTTTCCTCTCATATTGCGATATCTGAAATATCCCGATGTCATCGCTTCGCCAAGCCAAAGACAAGGATCCATATTTGCAATCGGCCTGAATCTATCCGAATATAATCTGTGATAAATATCCACACCGTTGAGAATTCCGTATGTTGAACAGCCCGACGCTAAGACGAATGTAACTTGTGTTGGCTTGGACGATTTTGTTACTAATCTAACCGTATAATGCATCCGCTGTCTTCGGTCGTTTGTTTCCAAACCGCTTTTCAGATACGAATAAAAATCGTGCGCACCAACCCCCAAAAGCTGAATTGATTTGTCATCAGAGAGTACCTCAAAAGGTACCGCACAACGATAAGGCTTTGCTCCGTAGTCTCCTCCCGCAAAGACACGACTAAAATGCCCTTGAGGATCGGAGCAAAATTCAAATCCATCGAAATAGACCGAGTTAGCTTTTTTATCAACGGGTAGGACTAACTCAACTTCGAGTTTCTGCCAATTTCGTTCTCTGCCTGCAATTTGTACCTGCCACTCTATACCTAATGGTTTGGGAATAATTCGTTCAACAATATCTAATTTTCCATCAGATGATTTTTCTTTTGTTATTAATTTTGTACCCTGCTTATCCATTACCGGCGGATGTTGTATTTGTAATGATATAACTTTCAACTTATGATTACCGTCGCGAAATATCAACCCTCCCTGATTTTCAATTCGACTGAAGCTTGTCATATCATTGATTGATTTTATCTTTCCGAGTGAATTGATTTTAATTGAGATGTTTCCACCTTGAATCTGCCAACAATCCCGACCACACTTTTTGATGGAAGGTTTCACAATCGGGGGCTTCGATAGAGGTCTATCCCAGTTATCTCCGAGCCGGGCTTTTCGCCTCTCTTGGCGATAGTCTGATACATTCCAAAAAACCTGTTCAAACGGAGTTATTTCCCTGAAACCATCCCACAAAATAGTCGCGGAAGTGCTTCCTTTAACGGGAAACGCCCAAAACCTAATACGAGCTACCCTATGCGGGTTACCATCTCCAACCTTTTCCAGCCCACCACGAAAATCATACTTAGCTCGTTCTCCCAGACAAACACTAAGCCGCGACCATTTGTCATTGGGCAGCACATACCATCTGCTTGCCCATTTTCTACGTTCGATGAGCCTATTGCGATCATCATAAAATTCCAATCCGAATTGCCCCGAACGCAGAGACTTTCCGGGCAGCTGTATTTCCCAGTCTTTGCTCGCAGTGGACAAAGTCCTGGCATAAAACGTTACTATCCTCCCGGATAGATCGCTCGGAGCAATCCTATAATCAATCCATGCCTCTCCGCGACCACCCCCGGAAGTATTGGACCCGACCCGCCACTGCATAGTAATTGAACCTTTTCCTTCCCGCTTGAGGGAGTACGAGGTTTTAATCTTTACCAACGAGACTCGATTATCACCACCTGTAACAAACCCGGCAGAGCTGTCAAAGTTGATTGCAACTTTACCGACAGCAATTGAACAACAAAACAAAAAGCAGGGAATGAAATTGCGCATTACCATTACGATATGTTCCTTATTTACGGATACGATGGCGAACGCGGATACATAGAATAACCAGCGTACGGATCTACCACCCAATCCTTACCCGGTATCAACCATTGGACATGCCCGTCCGCATAGCCTACGTTACCACCCTCACCGTTATGACAGACGGTAATATAAATTCCCCATGTTCCTGCGGGACCAGCAGCTGTATCCGATAAAATATATTGTTTGGCAGGTTCATCAATATTAGATGTATTGACCGGTGCAGGATCGAAACTGGCTGACGGATCGCGATTATATGTCCACCATTGATAGGAGTTTCGCAGACTATTCGAATCGCCCCCGTTCAAGCTGGTAGGGTCACCCTCTTTCATCGGCTTAGCGTATTGATTGGACGGGCAATGTAAAATTGAAGCACATTTAGCAAGATAGCTATGAATAGGATAGTATCGATGTAAATTATACCAATTAGGCCAGGG
>WFQY01000116.1 GCA_015486815.1 Phycisphaerae bacterium
ATATAGGGCTTTTGAGTGAGGGTTGATTGTGGCAATAACGATAACGGATATTGCGAAGCGAGTCGGTGTTTCTCATCCTGTCGTTAGCAAGGTGTTGAACGGAGGTGGAGCTACTGTCGGTGTTAGTGAACAGACGCGCAAAAATATCCTCGAAATAGCTAATAAAATGGGATACCGCCCTCACGGAGCCAGCCAAGCTTTGCGAAAACGCTCGTTTCGTAGTGTCGGGGTTTTGATGGGTTCTGCCAGCGAGTTTTACCTGCCCCAACGGATGCTGGCAGTCCTCTCGCAGACATTAGCTACTCACGATTATACCTGTACCCTCGTATGCATAAAAGAGTTTGATGCGGACAACTTATTGGCCAGCCCACTTCTGAAAGCACATCTTGTTGATGTTTTGCTTATCGGTTATGTTTATGAACCGCCTGATTCGGTTACAAGTGTCATAGAGCGAACAAGAATAAATTCCATTTGGTTAAATAGTTTCAGAGATACCGATGCGGTATTTGTAGATGAAGCTGACGCAGCTGCTCAATTAGTTAAACACCTTCTCGAATGTGGGCATCATCAAATCACTTATGTAGATTACGCGGGACAAGGCGAAAATAATCCGGTAACCGGTTATAGATTGAAAGGAGTAAGGTCGTCAGCAGAAAAATTGGATGTGAGCGTCGCCTATATGATTGACAAATGTGTACCTCGCGGCCAAAGGGTAGAAGCGTCTCGCAAATGGCTGTCTCGTCCGAATCGTTCGAAGGCGGTTATTGCTAATTCATTCGCATCCGCACAAGCTATTATGCAAGCAGCTATTGAGCTTGGGATGCACATACCGGACGATTTGGCAATAGCTTCGTTTGATAATGGTCGTGGGTACACTATACCCGAACCGCCTATAACCTCCGCCATCTATCCCGAAGAGAAATTCGGACGGATTGCAGCCGAAATGGCATTGAAAAAGGCGCGTAATCCCAATGAGCATTTTCGCAGCTATAAATTGAAATATTCTCTTGCTGTCGGTGGATCAACGGTACGCCAAAAAAATAATTTCGGAGAAATATGATATGATAAGGTGGCATTTGGCAATATACGGGATGACTTAAAGGGAAAAAGTTTTAGAGAATTTCTATCAATTTGATGAGTAGATTGTTGTCGTCCAAATCGTTGTATTCTTTGTAAAAGGTATTAATTTCAGATGAAAGGAGAAAAAATGGAAACTAAAAAGTTAAAGAGAATTATCGGAGTATTGTTTGGTATAGTGATTGTTGCTTGTGCTGTAACTGTGAAAGCATCGACAGTTACCGATCCGAGCGGGCTTGACGGTATTGTTGATCCGCCAGGCTCCGAAAGCATCAACGCTGAGGTGGGAAACTATTCCTCATCGCAATTCAATGCAAATAACAATCGAAAAGTGTTTCAATTTGAGGTTAGCCAGGGTTATCCCGGAAATCTCGGTGGCAGTTTCGGTGATATTGTTTTGACACAGGCAGTATCGGGTATTGATCTTCATTTGAATCTTACAGGTGTTTCAGGTTGGTATAGCCGTAACTATAATGTTACTTCGGGTTATGCCACTTCCGGAGAAAGTAGCATAGTTTTCAAAGGCGACACAGTAAATGGTTCACAAATATTGACAATATCACCGGGAGTACAAGCAGTAGGTTTTGTTTTATCGCTAGCAGCGGACCATAAAATGACCTGCAAGTTTTTTAGCGATACGGATGGTAATAACTTATTGCAGCAGTACGTAGCGGCACCGACAGCGGAACAAGCAGCGGACGCAGGCGAAACTCCCAGAGCGGAGATATTTGTCGGGTATAATAGTTCATCATCACCGATAGAGCGGGTAGAGATGTACTACGAATATACCGGAACGGGTAACCCTTCGCAATGGAATATGGATGATCTCGTTGTTGTTCCTGTGCCCGAACCTGCGACGATTGGGTTGTTTGCTATTGGGATATTAGGATTTATCCGGAGAAGATAGAGAAGAGAAGAGCGAAGAGAGGGGAGAGAAAAGCGAAGACGTAGGGAGTAGGCAGTTAGCTGTAGAGTGTTAGCTGTAGGGGCAGACCTATGTGTCTGCCCAAAGGTTAGGGCGAACACGTAGGTTCGCCCCTACAGAATTTAACATTTTTCATTTGTAGTTTGTCTTGGAGATATGGTAATGTTCAGTTCAAATCCGCAATCCGCAATCCGCAATTCGCAATCAAAATCGTTTACACTCATCGAGCTTTTGGTTGTGGTTGCGATAATTGCGGTGTTGGTAGCGATACTGCTGCCTGCATTGACTGCTGCCAGAGAACGAGCGAGGACGGTTATCTGCAAGTCAAATCTTCGAAGTTTGCTTCTTCAGAATCAACTTTATTGCGATGATAATCATGGGCAGATTCCGTACTGCCATCCCTTGCCCTTTTGGTTTGTTCTGTATCGCATTTATGGCGAAAATGTCGGACTGGTCAACTGTCCGTCGAATTCTCACTTGGTTACATACAAGATTAACAGGGCTTATTTGCCGGCTGATGCACCGGATTATATTGTCAACATCGGATTAAATTATTGGATAGCTTCGCGTTATGATCACAGCGGTCTCAAAGCAGAAACGAATATTGACAATATGTCTGACCCTGCAATGGTAATGCTTTTTTGTGACGCATACAACCGCCAACCTGCTCGCGGAACAGCGTATGTGCAATTTGTGAACTGGAATCTATGGAGTCTTATCGATTTTCGCCATAACGGAATGAAACAGGCAAATTCAGCCTATGCCGATGGTCATGTCGATTCGGTTCCGAATGAAATCAACGAGTTTAACAGCAATACCTTATCCCGTTTGTTTTGGCTGGGAGAATAGGTAGATTGGAGTTTGATATGAATAATAGCAAATTGATGACGTTGGCGGGCTGTTGCGATCTGCGAAATTTTGATGATAAATATTGGCATACAAAATTTTCGGAAATGCGCAGTGCTGGCTATTGGGGAGTTTATCTCTCGGATATATTTTTTATCCAAGTTTCGCCGAACTCTATCAGTTCGTCGTCGGATAGAATTATCTTCAAAGACCCTGACAATTGGTTCATCGAACGCAGCGAATCCGAATTGTTAGCTATCAAAAAATTACTTAGAGAGACGGACTTATCCATTGCGGGAGCACATTTCTTGCAGGTACTTCCAGCTTACGGAAACCCTCCCGAAGATATATATCCGATACACGAACGATTGCTGAACGTGGCAGCTGTTATGGAAATACCGTGTGTAACTACTCATATCGGTTGGCGGTTGGGTTCGGGATTTTTGGGAATTACCAATAATGACGAGCAACTTTATAATGACTCGTTAGCTGTCTATAAACACCTATGCGAGATGGCGAAAGCACGCGGAATCAGAGTAACGATTGAGACTGCGTGCCAGAATTGGCCTTGGCTTGATGAAAATCCCGAAAGGCTAATCGCTTTTATCAAAGAAGTCGGTGCTGACAATCTTGGCATTTGCGTGGATTCAGGGCATTGCCACATCACAGGGATAAATATCCCAAAAGCTATTTGCACGTTCGGAAGCTACTTTTGGGAGACGCATTTCCACGATAATTTCGGACGGTGGACAGAGCAGTTCGACAAATGTGATCTGCACAATCCGGTAGGTATCGGAATAATTAACTGGCAGGAGATAATCGAAGCTATGCAAAAAATCGATTATTGCGGAGTAGTTACCTTCGAGCAAACGGATTTTCTGACAAATGTCCGTAACTGGAAATTATTCCTCGAATCAGCTAAGCGGATACAATCACTCGCTAAGGAGTAATCGATGCAATCGGTTTTTCGTTATTTTGTTGTGCTATTACCGATAGTTTTGATAGGTGAGGTGATAGCTAAAGAGACCCATCCGATAGTAGATCCGTCTATTATAGGTAGCGACTCACGGAAATCTGCTTCGGATATGAATATTGCTGTCGGGGTTACCGATAAGCCAATTAAGATCGACGGGGTATTCGATGAAATAGCTTGGAAGAATGCTAAATTTTTTGAATTTTACGGGGCAAACAAAGACAGAGCTACTCGTACTCGGTTTGCAATCATACGCAACAAGTATGGCGTATTTTTCGCTGTAGAGTGCTTTGAACCTGACGTAGATCGTCTCGATAGTAACTGTAATGTCCGCGATGGTTTGTTTGAATGGTTTAAAAGGGACGATTGGATAGAACTACTAATAGACCCTTCGGATTCTCCGTACGATTACTATTGGTTTATTCTGAATCCGTCGGGGCTGCAGACTGATTTATGTGCTCAAGCAGGTTTGGATCGTTCATGGAACGGTAGGTGGCAAGCTGCTAATGGACGGACAAAATCATCGTGGACAGCTGAGATATTTATTCCTTTTAAGACATTTAACAGAGGAATTGTAGCGGATAAGTGGCGATTTCAAATTGCCCGATTACGGGTAAATGATGGCAAAAAACATCGACCGGAAAACAAACCCTATAGCAGAATTGTCTGGGAAGGTAAATATCGTAAACCCGCTACTTGGCCTACGTTAACAGGAATGAAGTTAGACCCGAAACTTTTTGCCTTTAAAATCTCTCAGATTAGTATAGAACCGTCTGGCAGTATGGGACAAGCGGTAATAACGTCAAGTATAACCAACAACACTTCGAAACAAGTAAAACTTCGAGCTGCTTTTGAAATAATGATGCCGATGCTGGCGAGAGGATTAGTTCCCCCCGGAACGGGACCTATTAAAGCTATCGATTTGAAAAATATCACTCTTAACCCCAATCAAACACATTTGATATCCGCTCCGATTCATATTTCGCCCCAACAGATTGTCATTGCCAGTTTGGGGCTTTACGACAATCACAATAATCTCGTCGCATGTTCAAGAGATCGGGGCATAAGATTGAAATGCATTATCGACGGCCCGGGTCCGCGGCTGTCTTTATATACTACGCAGAAAAAAGCTAATCTGAAATTTCATCTTAAGAAATGGAGTAAAAACTCTATTCTGAAAATATCACTCGGAGAAAACGAATACAACGTAAAGGCAACCAGCTATGTCGTTATAACTTCCGTCGATATCGCCAATCTTGCCGTAGGATGGCATAAGATTAAGGTAACCTTATCCGAGAAAAGAAAAGTTCTCGGCAAAAGAGAATTCGAACTTCACAAAGAATCTCCGCCTGTCAATGGTTCGATAGCGTGCACCGACCGCTGGTCGCAGTGTATTGTCGTTAACGCTAAACCGTTTATACCGGTTGGTACCAGTCCTCTGATTACTCACGGACTTAAATACGTCAAAAAGATGACAAAATGGATGGCGGACAATAGTTTTAATGCGATGCATTTATGGGGAGGTTTTCTCAATAAGGAAAAAGAAAAAGCCAAAATAGCTGAACTCGACCTTGATACTGTAAAGGCATGTTTTGATTATGCTGCGAAAAATAATCTTATGGTGATTGTCTCGCTTGGTGCGATCGTGCAAAATGAGCCGAGCAGTCCCTTTTACAAATTTAAAATTAGCGATAATCAAAGGTTGCGGTTAATAGAGCGGTTAGTCCGGTTTCTTTCGTCGCACAAACAATTGCTCGGATATGAGATTGCCGACGAACCGGGGTTTTTCGTTTCGCCCGAATGGCTTGAACGTATTTACAAAAGGATAAAAAGGATAGATCCGTATCATCTGGTAACAATTAATAATTGCCGGGGGGCACGTTCTTCGCTTACATATTTCAATGCGAGTGATACGGTAGGCATAGACTACTATCCCGCTGGTAATTGGCCTGTCTCGACAGTTGGGCCGTTAACCAGCGAATTAGTTCGTTTCGCACAATATAAGCCCGTAAAGATGTGGATACAGGGATATAAGATATTTAACCCTCGTGCGCCAAGCCCCGCTGAGCTAAAGATGATGACTTGGTCAATGTTTGCTCGCGGCAGTGCCGCTCTGTTTTACTTCATCGGCAAAGTCCCTAAAAAACTGTGGGATGCACAAGGGGAATGTGCTCGCGAAATAACTTCGTTGACCCAAGCAGTCTCATCATATCAGCGAAAAACGCTAACCGTTGAACCTAAAGACGCCAAAGTATATGTGTCGTATCGCAGCAATTACGAGTCAAGTTGGATTATCGCTGTAAACGAAAACAATAAGCCAGCTGATGTGGAAATTCATTTGCCCGCTAAATTCAAATATGGTAAAGCTAAGGTGCTGTTTGAAAATCGCACAATAGATATAAAAGATAACAGAATCAAAGATTATTTTGTTTCTTTCCAACGGCATATATATAAAATCGATAGCGAAAAGCGAGAACTACAATGATTGAATTCGATGAAAAACTTAAGGACGAAATTTACGCTTGCTGGCTCGGAAAAGCTATCGCGGGCGGTTTGGGCGCACCGTTCGAAGGAGTTCCCGACAGTCCGAATTTAAAGCCCGAGGATTTGCTTATTGATACCAGCCCGAATGATGACCTCGAACTGCAACTACTTTGGCTTATCCTTGCTGAAAAGTACGGAATGGAAGTCGATGCCGACAAACTTTCGCAAGCATGGCTAAACATTATCAAGTACGGGATGGACGAATACGGAGTAGCTATTTGGAATCTCCGTCGTGGACTAAAACCACCATTGACCGGATATGTGGATAATTTTTTTATCGATGGAATGGGGGCAGCTATTCGCTCGGAAATATGGGCGTGTCTATATCCCGGAAAACCCAAAGCAGCTGCATATTTTGCGAGTTGCGACGCTTGCGTTGATCATTGGGGCAACGGTGTTTGGGCTGAAATATTTCTGGCAGCTGCTGAAAGTAATGCCTTTGTCTGCGAATCTGCACAAGAGGCACTTAAAGCGGGTTTGGAACATATTCCTGAGAGCTGTAACGCATCCAAAGTTGTAAAATATGTAATGGAAATGTATAGCGAGGGATTTGATCTCGGGCAAATACGAGAAAATATTCTTAAGCAGTTCGGAAGTCATAATTTTACCGACTGTGTGATGAATTTGGGGTTTATCGTAGCGTCGTTGCTATACGGCGAGGGTGATTTTGAAAAGACAGTATTAGCTGCTATTAATTTCGGTTGCGATACGGATTGCACCGCTGCAACCGCTGGCAGTTTTTTGGGAATACTATATGGTACGAAAATAATTCCTGCCAAATGGAAAAGTGTAGTAAACGATAAGCTCAGCGTCAGCGATTTTCTTTTGTCCGAGCCTATCCCTAAAACCATTATAGAATTAACAGACAGAACTTTTGCATTAGCGAAAACAATGAGCATCAATCCCGATATAGATAAGACTTTTCCGCCGTATGTTCCGCTATCTGACGTGCGGTATCCTTTTGCTCCGAATGAATGGCTGATAATTACCGATGGCAAGCAGTGTGTCGAAAATTTCGAAGGTATCCATTTGGATATATCAAAATTTACAAAGAACAATTCCGATATCGACCTGATGACGACGATAACAGTCTCGGAAGATGTTGACGGTCAACTAATGCTTTGTGCTGCGACGGGTATAACTGCGTGGCTTGACGGAAGACAAATTTTGAACTATCACGGAAGGCGTAAACCAATACCTGCTTTTCATCGTACCGAAGGGGGCGGCTCGATTCCAGTTTTTCTAAGGGCGGGAAAACCTTATTCTTTGAAAATACGCTTGCGCTTTTGCCGGCCGCCATTGACTCTTACAGCAGCTCTGGGCGATATGAACAATCAATATATATTAGGAACAAAGTTTACAGCACAAATACAATGACGAAACAGACCGATACAATCAAATTGGTGGCAATGGATTTTGATTTGACGTTTTATGATCATTCCAGTCCCAAAGATGTTATAGCGTTACAGCCGATATTCGA
This sequence comes from Phycisphaerae bacterium, assembly GCA_015486815.1. Lineage (GTDB taxonomy): Bacteria > Planctomycetota > Phycisphaerae > JAAYCJ01 > JAAYCJ01 > S014-18. The sequence goes on from WFQY01000116.1 coordinate 7,846, forward strand.
AGAGCTCAGCCAAAGAGGAATTTTGCTCGGATTAGCATCGGGACGCTCGGTACGAGAAGTTCGTGAGCCATTGGAAGAAGTCGGATTCAAATGGAATACACCTTTCCCTCATTTTGTGATTTGCAATGAGGGTGAAATTCGATGTCCGGACGAGTCCGATTGGCCAGGGGCGGGGGAATGGAATGAAAATCGCAACAAATTGGTTTTTCAAGCGAATAGCGAACTGCTGCCATACTTCGAAGAATTAGCAGAGTGGGCTAAACAAAATAATCTTGTCCTACTCAGAAATATCCAAACAAACTCAAGCGGAACGAATATAGTTTTCGAAAATCCTGAAATTGCTGAGCGTGCTCGCCGCCGATTGCAGGAAAGCATAGCTCATTTACCCGACATCGAAGTCAGCCGAAATCATCATATTGTTCTTGCTATGCCAAAACAAGCTACCAAAGGAACGGCACTGGCGCAGTTGGCTGAGATTCTCGATTTGAAGCGTAAAAATGTTTTGGCTATAGGCGACAATATTAACGATATGTCGATGCTGAGCAAAGATAGTGGCTTTACGGTAGCAACCGTTGCAAACGCAGATCCTCTCATTCGTTCTAATGTCGAACAGGCAGGGGGGATAATAGCTTCGAGAAAAACGTCGTTAGGAGTAAAAGATATACTGCTGTATCACTTTTATTAACGCATTGTCAAGAGTCATTTTCATTATTTAGCCATCGGTCGAGCCAATGGATTGCATAGTTAATATGCTGTTTTGTAAAGGTATGTTCGCCACGGTGAATGTATTGTTTGAATCGCTGGCTGGCACCGTAAAGTTTATAAGTTTTACGCATTGCTCTTCCGAGTTCCTTTATTCCCTTTAGCGGAAAAAATACATCGTTTGCCGCATCGAGACACATAAATGGCCGAGGGGCAATTAACGAACCCATCTCGGGAGTATCGGTATATTTCAGAATATGTGGAATATACGCCACGAGAGCGTTTATTGTCTGCTCTTTTGTCCAAATTTTATATGACGAGACACCACAAGCTTCGACACCACAAGCAATACGTTCGTCCATCATTGATAGGAAAAAGCTCTGCTGACCGCCCATACTCATTCCGACGCACCCGATTTTTTTTGCATCGACAAAATCCATCGATTGCAAAATATCGATAGCACGAGAATGTTCCCACGTCATAACGCCAATAAGCGTTCTACCTTCGAGCAACAAAGCAGTTGCAAGTTTTCGTTCGGAGAGAAATGCATATCCTTTCCAATCGCGAATCTCTTCTTTTTCAAAAGTGGTATCGCGTCTATCGCCAAATCGCGTAGCATCGGGTGCAAGCGTTACGAATCCTTTGGCGGTAAGCGGAATGGCGATATAATCGAGATATTCCTTGCCGATATGACAGCCTCTCGTATGGCCGTGAAAGCACAATACCGCTGGAGCGGGTTTATCGAGATTTTTCGGCACGCGCAAAATCGCCCGTTGTGGCGGCTCACCCTGCCAGCTAGGATAGCTTATGATGAATGTATCCCACGTAATTGGCTTATGCCATTGAAAATTAAAATATGTAGGGTGCTGAGTAACTACATCCGAAAATGCCTTGATGTGTCGATTGATTGCAGCTTTGATTTCTTTTTCAGCAGATTTACCTTGCGAATCAATATGATATTTCGGATTAGTTGGCGGAGGAACTTTTCCACCTAAGAGTAAATCCCACAAGATACGTTTTAGCTTTGCTCGTCTTTTTTTCCACTGGGCGAGTGTATCCATAGTTATAATCCCTTTGTATCCAAATGTATTATTTGTTCTGTTCTTATCGATTCGTCAGCTGCATAGACAATTTCCAACGCTTTATATGCCTCGATAAGTTGCTGCGATAAATCTCTGCCGGCCTGTAAACTTTCGAGGAAAAATAGATGTTCTCCTTTGAGTAGGTCATTTTTGGCAGGGTCTTTTTCTATGACTTTTTCTGTTATCTTTACACTTTTCCACTCCGGATTGTGAGTTGGTATTTGCTGCAACCTAAGCGTATATCTCAAATGTTTAGGCGGATTGTCGGGCAAATCAGGCTGAAGGTCGTAATAAACGGAATACGAACCTTTGGGCCCGGAAAAATCTTTTACATACCACGCGTTTTTTGTCATCATCGGTCCCCAGCCTGCTTCATAATGGCCAATACTGCCATCAGCGAATTTCACCTGAAGTAATCCGTAATTATATCTATCTTCGGGAATCTCTTCGGATATCCGCGCCCCCATAGCAAATACTTCGGTAGCTTCCGCTTGCACTATCCATCGCATCAAATCCACATAGTGTACGCCACAATCAATCAGCGGAGAGGACGCTTTGATTAAATTCTGCTGAGCCCGCCAAACACTGCCAAACGTCATCTGATTGCCCGTCATTCTCAATATCATAGGCTTGCCTATCGCTCCCGAATGAAGGTCAGCAACGATTGTCTTCCAAACATCATCATACCGCAAACAATGGCCAACGAATAATTGAGCATCACTTTCACGGGTAGCGCCTATCATCTTTCGAGCTGATTCTAATGTATGTGCGATTGGTTTTTCACACAAAACATCTTTGCCCGCTTGCAAAGCTTCTATCGCTAATGGTGCGTGGCTATCAGGCCAAGTCGCAACTACCACAAAATCGATATCATCTTTTCTGACTTCGCTCGAATAGTCCTGCGACCATCGTTTTGCATCGAGTTTCATCGCTAACGATTCCGCCTTTGCGACATCCTTATCGACAACACATATAAGCTCACAGCCTAACGATTGCAAACCCTGTGCGTGAAGGCTACCCATACCTCCTGCACCTACAAGCATAAATGAAAATTGATTAGCCATTGATGTTTTTACTCCATAAAATAGGCTTCTGACTTTCTGTGTAAATTAACAATATAATCATCATCTGCAGGCGTCCAGTACATTCCCGTAACGCTAAGATACATTCTACCACGCTCTTTTGCTATGTCTATTAGCTGTTTGATGCGTTCAAATTCTTTATCCTTTCGCAATTCTTCACGAACGTAAAGGATAATCGGTCTGCCTGCAATGTCTTCAATCGCCTGTTCAACGGATTTTGAGTTAGGATCGCATTCGATCCAGCCTGCTTCGGTATATGTCAGATCGGGAAAGGATTGAAGAGTTACATCAAATACGTGTTTACCGGAACAAGGATGAATCGCAAGCGGACCAAAGTGCACATTCAGCTGTTTATCGTAAGGTAACACAAATTCACGATAATATTCCGACGATATCAGATTGCACGAACATTCAGCAACGAAACATTGACTTTCCGTTGAGGCAATGCAATAAGAAAAGCCCGGTGTAGGCGAAAGACGTTCCACACCAATCCATTGTTGAAATAGCGGAATAGCTTCAATCAATGCATCTGTTACCAACTGCATAAGACGATGTACCAAATGAGGGCGCTCGACCATCTCCATAAACAAATCCGAACCGACAAGCGTGTGTGCAATATTAAAAGGTCCCTGAATATTGGGGGGCGAGATAAGAAAATCATCCGGCGTGTTTTCTTTATAAAAATCTATCTGCTCTTTGATAAGTGCCATCACGCCCGCTCTCGAGATGTCAGGGAGTTCAAAGTTCTCAAATTGACTTAACGGAATATGCTCTTTCGGCATATCGGGATATGCATTGTTTTTAAGGTCAAGCTCCGCTCCGAAAATCGTTGCCATCGTCCCGACGCCAAAGCCCGTTTCCAAACTCGGGGCGATGGGATTTTCTAATTTTGTATATGACAAGATATTTTCCAAGTTATTTTTCAAACGTTGCTCTAAAGAAATGTTGTTTTGATAGGTTTCACGTTCTTCGAACGATGGCTGACGAAGAATCCGGAGAGGAACACATTCACAATATCGCCCTTGCTTCATTGCTGACCAAGTCAGCCGAAGGTCTTTCTCGGGATGAGTTTGAAGGTACTCAAGTAGTCTATCGACAAATGAAGAAATTGGCACTGACCAATTCATTTTTTATCTCCCATCCTTTGCATTCGATACTGCATCTAAAATCAATTCTCGAGTAATCCTTCGCGGGTCGTCGTTTTGTGGAATAGTTTCTATAAAATCCCATAGCTTACGATGAGATAGCATAAACCGTGCATGTTCGGATGCATTCGAAAAATCCACATTTCCTACTACACGTGCATAATCACAACTATGGAAGCCAGCGAATAGACTGTCAAATCGTTCATCATTGGCAAATACAAATTCGACCAGCTGTCGCAGGTGTTTTGTATTCGGGTTATCGAGAAAATCACGATAATTCTTTATATGCTGAGCCACGATAGGGTCGTCAATATATTTATCAATAGGAAAATTAATATCCCTACAAAACATCGACATCCGCCATCTTCCACCTATTAATTCTCTTTCCAATTCGTCAGGTATATATTCGTCTGCAAACTTTATATCATTCATCGCGCGTGCGAGTATGGAAATTTGTTTTGTGAAATGCTCAAATCCGGGCTCGTATGCTTCATAAGCGACGCCAAGAATTCCGATATTATGATATGTCTTTAAATCTTCCAAAAGTACAGACGTATTATGTTGATTGATTGAAAGCAAGCCTTGCCCCATTAGATTTTCGTGCACATAAATTTTGTTCGGCACTTTAGCATGCCATTCGCAAAGACTATGTAACAGATATTCATTTGGCGAAATATCGTTTGAATATGGCTCGGAAACATACAAGGACATCATATCGGTATTCCAGTTTTTGCCAAGCGGGATGAAAGGCTGACGACCAAACGTATCAAACATAATTCTGCTCGCTCGTTGCTGAGCGGTAAAACGCTCGGGCAGCTGATATCTCTTAACATAAACATCGACTTCGAAACTCAACTCCGGACGTGTTTCGAACAGAGTTTCAGCGAAAGCGTTCAAGAATGGCTGCCATTGCTCTTGAGCGGGCAGATTTTTACATCGCGGACACTCACAAAATTGTATTCCATCACCGCTACGAATATGAACGTGTTTAATTCCCGTCGGTAGTTCCGCAAGCCAGCGTTTTACACCAAACTTATACGCTTCTATCGCTTCGGGCTCGAAACAGCAGGGTTTGGTTTCGCATTCAAGCTTATGAAATTTCGGACTGCCATCAGAATTTTTCGCAGACCATTGCGGATTCCAGCCAGCATAACTGAAAAATGTTCGCGGCGCAAAGACAGCAAGACATAACTCAACACCAGCTTGCGATGTTTCATCGAGAATCAACTGTCCATATCTATTCCAGCCATAATCATAATAGCTCATCAATGTATTGAGATGCAAATCTTTCATTCGCCTTATGAAACGCCGAAGCTGATGTTCATCGTGGCGTAGCGTACTCTCAACCAAATTTAATCCCCGAATACGGAAAGCTGACATATTATCTTATCCTTCAAGCTGAATCGCCTTTTTGAGTTCTTCCAAATATCTCGTGCCGTATTGTTTTTCCGGTAAGAGATACATTCCTTCCGTCCACTCATTCCAAGCATTTAAAAAAATCACTTGCGGGTTCGAGCCGTTGCTCTTTGCCTGTTGCAAAGCTAATCGACATAGCTCGCCAAACTTTTCGGGACTATTACCTTCGACAATAGGCTCGTAATTCAATTTGCGAAAGTCCATAGGAAACTTTACTACGCGATGCCAACGTGGTGAAACATCGCAGCCCATCGTAACAACAGGATGATGAACCAGTCCCCCTCGTTCTATCTGCTGCCAGCAATATCGATGCGATTCGATTACATCGTCATACTGCACAACAGGAAATTCGTTTGTCAATTCGGGATAATTTTTCGTGCGAACGATATTATATGCAAAGACGCTTTGAAAGCCGACCTGCTTTGCAACCGGTACACGATCCCAGCCACAGCAATAGATATTATCATCGCAACAGCCAATGTTAGCGGTAAAATAAATTCCCGCCAGACCATTTTTTTGTGCACGCTTGTCCATACGTTCCAGAGACCTTTTCGCATCTTCGATGCTTCCGAGTTCTTCTATGAATTTTGCTATATCATAGATGACGAAATTAGGCTTATCATTAATTCGCCCATAATTCGGCTGAAAAAAGTAATGCTCGCAGCAATAATCGATAACTCTATCGAGGTCTTCGGGACAATGTCGGATATATAGCCAAATCGGTTGTCCCTCATCGCTACCAACGACAGCACCCATTCCCGGCTTGCCGGTAATCGCAGGCCAAGTGCCCCAATTATGGTTTGCCCACATAATCGCAAATTTCAGCCGATGTCGATTCGGTGCTTGTAGAAATCCTTTTTCCAATGCCTCTTCCATAATCCGCACACCGCTATACCAATACCAATCGAACAGGAATCCGGTAATTCCATAATCAGCTGCAAGGTCAATCTCTTTAGCAGCCCATTTCGGGTCGCTCTCATCAAAATATCCCCAACTCGGAACCTTGGGCTGACGATGTCCAGGGTATATCGGCTGAGTGGTCTTTACCAGCTCCCATTCGGTAAAGTTAAATCCATACCACGAGCTATAATGTGGATTAGGATGATAACTCGGAAAATATATCGCAAAGACTTCCATAAGAATTGTTCACTTTATTAGCCGGCGATAATCATTTACAATTTCGTATGAATGTGTAAGTGTAATTGATTTACCTTGCTGAACTTTGGGAGATGGTGAACCTTCTACTCTACCATCGTAAAACTCCATTCCACTGATTCCTTCCATATCCCATCTGCGAATCCGATATCGTCCATATTTCATATAGTTGTCTGTCTCAATACGGTTGATAAGCCCTAATCCTGTTTTCGGATTTACAATCATCCAAACGCCAGCAGTAGGACGCCAATCTTTATTTAGCCAGACTGATCGGGGACCTTGATTTAATTGATCAATACATTTCCATTGCTTGCCAGATCGACTTTTTTGCAAAACGTACACTTGCTCAGTCGGAAGAGCTTTATACGAAAACCAAGCATTGACGTGGATAGTTGCACGATCGGCAGCTTTCTTTGAAATATTGGTATATATTGACGTTATTTCGATTTTAACTTTTCCGGGAATAAGCTTAAATTTGCGTGTATAAATCCACTGATTGTTATATTTTGCTTTCAGTATGAGAGTAGAATTATCTTTGGCGATTTTTATTACTTTGAAATCCGCATCCCAACCAGGTCCATGCCAGCTGCGCCCGAACCAATCTTCATAACCACCAACAAATGGATAATCGGAGCTATCCGGTCGGCCAGGAAACATCACATTGACAGGATTGTCAACCCGCCACATCCCAATAATTCTGCCACCAAACCCCGGAACGATTTCCACTACTATTTTATCATTTTTTAGTGTGATAATCGGATAGCTTGTTTTTCTGAGTCGCTTGATACGTTTTAACCATCTGCCAACGACCTTATCCACATTGCCGTTGACCTCAGCCAAATAGGTATAACCGAACGACTTGACTGTGTTTCGGAATTTCTCGATTCTACTGCGCAACCCGTTTGCCCATGGACTTGGTACGAACTTATTCTTCTTACGCACAAGTACCATTCCACGCTGAATAGCTGTATATTCCACCGGCAGGCTTGCTTCTGTAACACGCTTACGGAAAACTTTATTTTCAGCTAACTGTTTTGCCTTATCAAAAATTTCAAAAGCCTGTTTGAGTTGAGCATTTTTCAGGTAAGATTTTTTCGGGTCAATAAAATCAGTTTTTTCGGGATTAGAAATAGCAGCTTGATGAATCAAATCAAAATATTCCCTAACATATTTGCCAGCTTGACCGTAGTAGCCCATCATAAAATCATCTATTACCTTGTCAGGATTTTGACAGGGATTCCATAATAGCTTCGCTATAAACCATGCACGCAGATTTGCAAATTCACCTCCGAAATCTTGGCACTTTCCCTGACAGAACACACCATCTACCCCCACATCTTTATAAAATTTCAGATAGGAAGCCACACTATAAAAATTCGGGTTTGGTGCGTAGTAATGACCGAAATTCGTTACATAATGCCAAATATAGACCTTATCTGATACCTTACACCACTGACGAACTATATCGGGATAAGTTGTCGTTTTATCCAATTTCATTGGTAGATACGGATGTATGTCCCGTTCACAAATACGCACAATCACATTAGGGTCAGCTTTAATATGCTTTGGCGGTTTGCGTGTTGCGTTATAAGCGATTACTTCGATGAACTTATTCGGATATTGTTTTTTAACTTGACGAGCAACTTGATTAGCAAACCATATAAGTAGCCCCGAATCAGTGCCTGTCTTTTTCTTAATAGCTTTGCAATTTGCGCAGTCGCATAGCCCATAAGCACCGTCTCCCGGAGAGATGTCAAATATTTCCGCCTCCGGATGTTCAGCAATATTTTTTTCGACAGCTTGCACCACAATTTTTAATACATCCGGATTCGTCATACACGGAAACGCCTCTCGCCAGAAAAGCCTTTCACCATGATACTCTGCAAAATATTCCGGATGCTGTTTGAAATATTTTTTAACAGGCAAAATTGTCGGTAAAGCGTGGACAAAAGGCCGAATATCAATTTTTCCTCCCAACTCCGGCGTTACCGCACTAACCGCACCATTAATACGGTTGCGAGCAGCGAAAAGTCCATCCCGCATAAAGCTGGTATAATAAATATCTCTGCTTTCAAACGCTGGTATCTCCCGCCGATCGATTTTCTCTAATACGATTGTTCTCTTTTTGGGAATTACAGAAACCGATGGTGAGTACCATCGGCAACCAAGGTAATCTTCCAAAAATGAATAGACCGCATACATCGATCCCCGCTGTTTTCCGCCCGCAAGAATCAAATTTGGCCCGACAGTACGAATAACAAATCCGTCTGTTCCCAATCTATTGAAATCTATACGCACTCCCAATTTTTCAAGTGCTTTATTGCGCCCTACAAAGACAACAGGTTCCGTAGGTAGCATATCTGATGTTTTGATGTGAAAATCCGCACCGCAGATTTTATGCAGGAAATACTGCAGTTCCTTCGCTCCGTGCTGTTCACTTAAACTGGAATCGGTGGCAAGTAAAATGCTGTAGTTGCTTTGTCCATCGTCTGAAAGGACAATCCCTTCGCCCCGCACGCCAATTGCACCGCAGCACGACAGAACGAACACAATGTAAAACTTCATAGCCATCCGGAAATCCTTAATAATCAATATACATCATTTTGTAAGTGCCCCAGCTTTCGGGGTGCCATTGCACATGCCAATCAGCGAAAAGCCAATTAGCACCATTATTGTGTATAGTTCTGCCAACGTAGAACATCGGATGATCCCACGAAGCTTGACTGATTCCAACCGCATAACCGCCACTTCGAACTTCAACCAAAGCGATCACGCTGGCAGGCCTTTCTATCTCACCTAACCGAGTCCATAATCGCTGATAACATTCTCCGAAAACTGACTTCCTGCCATTATCACCCGCAGGTGCACTATAACAATATGCCATCTCATCGAAATACGGATCGCCAGTGATCTCCGGACATGCGATAGATGGAATATCGGGACGACCCTGTTGGCCTCGGAAATAAGAATTGCTCAACAAAAGATAGTCTGGTGAGGGAACAATGCCAGCGTTATACATAGCCCATCGCAAAACACGGTTATTGCTGCGAGGTGGTGGCCCCCAGTCAGCCGCTAATGGCATTGTATCATTGTAATCATTGGCGTAGAGTTGAAACATCATACCATATTGCCCCAGATGCGCCGCACACATAGTTTGTCTGGCTAGTGCCCGCGCACGTCCCAATGCTGGTAGTAAAATCGAGACTAAAACAGCTATTATCGCCACTACAACCAAAAGCTCGATTAATGTAAAACCGTTTCTTCGACTTTCCATAACAAAACCCCCAAATAAAATTCCAAATGAAAAATGTTAAATGTTAAATGAAAGAGCTACGCACACGCGTCAGCTCATTTTTCATTTTTAATTGTTTATTTCGTATTTTTAATTCCGAAGGATGCAGCACAAGCCGCATCCTTCGGTATCTGCCTACTGCCTACGTATTACCTGCGACGAATCAACCCGACAACTCCGCCAATAAAGACTAACAATGTTGCCGGCTCGGGAACCATAACAAAGCGAGAATAGTCCTGCTGTGCGTTCTGACTCAGATATTTACTGAATCCTAATCCCAGCGTATCGATACCAGCAAGGGAACTGGTTGCGCTACCGGAATCACCAGTGTTCCAATCATCCCAGTTTACCCCATCGGCGCTAAGCTGGTACCGCCATGAGGCTGTGTTATTATCCAGATCCAACGTAATCTCGTAGTGGTGATACGGCTTGTCATTGGTGTTAACATAAACCGGATTCTGCGGGAGTCCCGAGCCAGCCAATCTGACCTTGGCAGTATAGTTACTGCTCCATTTTTCAACCATTAGTTGCACGACTGTTGTATAGCTGATCTTGTTGTCGGAGACTGACCCGTTTCGTCCAAGCTGGATGTAGGATCGACCCTGTGCAAGATTATCCATGTTCTCATATCCCCAGATGTCAAAAGTATAAACGCCCGTTGTCATTTCCGGAACTAGCATTCCGCTGCCTGTGTCTTTCCACCCTCCACCTGATACTGTCGCTTCGTCGCTGGTGGTTTTAGTATAGGGAGAAATGGGGTGATCCGTACCAATAAGAATACCGCCATTACCCACACCAAAATCACTCCGTTCGTACCACCCGCTGTTGTGCAAATTGCCCGCCAACCGCTCACCAGCACTGAATGCCTCGAAGTTGACATCAAAATTTGCCATCGCTGAATTTACAAAAACTCCGACCATCACTACCACCATCATTTTCATTACATTCTTCATAGCTTTACTCCTTATAAAAGGTTTGCAGGCTAACCAATCGATTCACCCTCCCGCACACTCGGCGGGATATAAACCACAGGTTCATCGACCGTCCGCCCACTAATCAACTTCTCTAACATCTGCCAAGCTAAACGTACCGCTTGTTTCGGATCAAATTCGATTCGTGTCAAAGATACAGGAAAATGAAATGCCCTGCCTGTATTAGCTTGAGTAATTATTGCTAAATCTTGCGGAACTTTTATGCCAAGCTCAAGAATAGCTTGCAATGCCGCCTCACAAGTACCGTCATCTATAAAGAAAACCGCTCGCGGATGATTTGACTGTTCCCAAAACCGCTTAAATGTGTCATACGCCTGCTCGAGATTCCGGCTCCAAGGGACAGCAACAAATTGCACATTATCGAGTCCGATACCCGCATCTATAAGCTCTTTGCGAATGATCTCTTGTATTCGCAACCCTTCCTCAATGCTTTCCACGGGGGCATCGTTATAAAATAAAGCAAATTCGGAAAATCCTTTCTCCCGCAAAAGTCTTGCCCCTTTGACAACCATTGCCTTGTAATCGAGCACTACGCAGTGTTTTCTCGTCGGTTTAGCTGCTACGATAGAGACAGCTGGGATGCCCATCTTCTCGAGCTTTTGCTCAAGTGGTCCCGCATCAAGTGAGCTCAAAACACCGACAGTATCTCTGGCAATTGATTTATCAAAAAGATGAATGGAAGAGGAAAATTCCTCGGGAGTATCTCCGTGTCCTACCGAAAGCACCGGCCGAAATCCCGATTCTTTGATATGCTCTTTGGCAAATTCGACTATATTGCGATAGTAATATCCTACTTTGGATGCAAGAGAATCGATATTTGCCAATATTGCAACAGTACCGACTTTAGGTTTTTGTGCAACAAATGTCCCCGCTCCCTGTTTGCGTTCGATGAGTCCGTCTTCACTTATTCGAATCAATGCTTCGCGAACAGTACGCTGGCTCACACCCAATTTGCTTTGAAGCTCACGCTCGGTAGGAAGTTTCTGGCCTGGCGTCCATCGTCCCTTTAAAATAGCTTTCCGAATATGTTGTTCAACCTGTGCCGTTTTGGTCAATAATTTCATATCTCAAACCTCAATTTCTTACGCTAATACACAATATAACAAATACGCAAATATCTGTCAAGAAAAAAAGACATAATGACATCAATTTGGGCACATATCATGTTTACAGATAGAATTTTCTCAGCTATGATTGCTTCGATTCAGATGCTAAGATAAACCGGATTCTGTCGATAGCGTATCTGCTTTTAGCGGTCGAATTCGCATTTAGGAAAAATCAGCCTGTAATTGTATGTAGGCCAAATTTCCTTGTTCTGACATTCTCAAGTGCGAAGCATGTCGTCGGTGAATGTCAGAATGTAAATTGCAGAATATGGGCGAGAAATGCAATATTCAAGTGTTTTTGAGAATTGCAGGGTTGGCAAAAAGAGAGGTCAAAAGGCAAGGCCTGTCATATATTGACAACAAAAGCGGGCGAGCGGATTCGAACCGCCGACGTCCAGCTTGGGAAGCTGGCATTCTACCACTGAATTACGCCCGCTTAAGATGTTCACATAAAATTATAATACATATCACAAAAATCCTCAAGGGTAGTTTTCATTTGCACTTGAACAGATTTGTCCGTAAATTGATGGTGTTATGAAACGAAAAATTAATACAATATGTTTTGTGCTAACATTGGCGATGCCAGTGTTCGGGCTTACTCGGGCACAAAGAATAGCGAAACTCAATCGCAGAAAAAATGCTGTCGTTATCGCGGTACAG
>WFQY01000117.1 GCA_015486815.1 Phycisphaerae bacterium
AAATTTATTATTACCTGCATGATATTAATGCCGGGAACTTCGACTTCTATTATGACTGTCGGAAAATGTGAATCTGCCAGTTCCCGAAGGTGTTGATTGTCGTAGTCATGCCCTCGTGAAGCGATAATCAGACCATCAACCTGACGGGAAAGGAACTCATTAATATAGGTTGATTCAATATCAGCTCGCCCTTCACTCAACCCGATCATAATATTGAATCCCCAACCTCGAGCCAATTCTTCGATCCTTTCCATGCACCGTACTCGTGCGGGAATAACCAGACCTCCGACGATCAATCCGAGTGATGCGGATTTTTGTGTACGAAGACTTCGTGCCAATCGATTCGGCTGATAACCCAGGGTATGGGCGGTATCGAGAATCTGCTTTCGCACTTTGGAGCTTACTCGAACGGTACTTGCACTGTTATTCAGTACCTTCGATACGGTCGGAACCGTAACTCCTACTTGTTCGGCGATGTCTTTTAATGTAAACGTTGAAGCCAATTCAAGCTCCTTTTGATTTATCGTTTGCGCTTACTTGAACAATCGTTTAATCATTTTAGTATAGTTTAATAGGTTTTGCCTTTTAAGTCAAGAGGTTTTTTCAGAAACTTCCCGATTTTTTTAAAGTTTTTTTGAAGGTGTGAATTTGGGGTGAAAAACTCGGGTGTCTGTGACGATAATAAGAGTCTTGTTAATTTTATAACTCGTTATAGTACAGAGAGGTACATTATGTTTCGACACTCGCGTCTTATAGAAAACTTATCGACAAATCTGCACGGTTTTGTTCCGACGTCGGTGGTTTTTCCCGACTTCGGCGGTTTTTTGAGGATTTTTCAGAAAAATCGTTGATTTTAGCTTAAAAATGAGGATTTTTTCTCAAACATTTCTTGTGATGCCTGTTAAAAATAGGGGATCCTTTATTTACAAGGACTTACAACACAACACCGCTGAAGTCGTGGAAACTCGCAAATTACAACGAACAATCGGTAAATAAATATCACCAATCAGATTCCGTAGAATATAATTTGCAAGTGAAAATATCATAGGCTATATGGCTTTTTATGTGTTTGTATTAAGAGGCACGAGGAATTTTCGCTTATATTGTTCGCTTCTGCCACCTGACGATAAGCGTTTTATGTCGTCCTCGCGAAAGTAGCCGTCAGCTACGATTTCTATTTGTACGCTTCCGAGCCGATGCGTATGACGTTTACTTTGATACTCGATGTTAATCCGCTGAAGTATTTCATCGAACATATCCGCTAACTTTTCCGTTTTTGTTTCAGCCGCATCTGCCTCTTCAAGCGTCAATACATAATAGGGCGGCTCCGACCATTTCGCTGAAAGCCTGAAACTTTCAATCTTTCTACCGATTTTTTCGCTTAGCTTTTCTATCGCCTCTACTACTTGACGTTCGGTAATTTTTTCGCCTGTAATCGAGCTAATATGTGCCCCCTTGTTCAAGAATTCTATCATTGGCGTTTGATTGTAAAAATCCACCACGCGAATAAGATCGCCTATGTCATATCTGCATAGGCCGGTAGCATTGCTAAATACCAGAAAATAGTTTTCACCGACTTTGACTCTGTCAGCTGGTAATACTTCGGGCTTTTCACTTCTATATTCCTGTTCGGGAATAAACTCGACGAAGTTCGATGTTATATCAAGTATCCCTGCGGGGGTATTATCTTCTATCGGGATACTGAATCGTCCTTCGCTCGCTAATAACCCGATATCTCTTACCGGCACATCTCCGAAATATTCGTCGAAACGTTGAAGATATAGTTTTAGCGTTCCGCCTGTCCAGTTGGCGAGAAATCCGATATCGAGAGAGTTGCGCGGTACGAGCCTGCCATCGCGTTGCAGAGTTTTTTCAAGCTCAGCTGCTCGTTCGGGATCAGCTTGCAATATTTTCTGCGATTGCAATTTGCTTCCGATTTGCTCGGGCAGCTGTCTGGGAGGTCTCAGAGTGCCATCGTAAATATCGCGAATCAAATCTTCAGCATATTGCTCGATAGTTTTTGCCAGTCTGAGCGTCGTAGAAGGATTGGCTGTACTTATAAATCCTATCGTCCCATGTAGTGTAAGCCGAGCAACGGTGTACATTTTGACAATCGGGTCTTTTATTTCCGCAACACATATCGGCGTAACGTAATATTTCCTGACAATCCACTTTTGTGTCATCGCCAAGAGCCCAGTGATTGCACCCGCCCAGATTCCGCCTTCCGTTTTTATCTCATAAGCAGAGCTTGTTATCTGCACGATTTTTTTCATAAATGCGTCGGGATGGTCGAGCAACGCTTTGAGTCCGAAGATATTCCATCCTCTTCGATAATCTTTGACAAAGGCTTTTGTTACCGGAATATATTTAGGCTCAGCAGTTGTCCCGCTGGTGAGCGCGAACATTATTAGCTTTTGCGAAGAGTTTAGCAACGCTGACAGCTTTCCGCGTTTGAGTTTTTCGATATAAGGTTTGATGTTTTCATATTTTTGTATAGGCAGCGACTTGACGTAATCGGAATAGTCATCTACGGATTGAAGTTTATATCGGTCAGCAAATTCGCTGCCCGCAACGATTTTCATCTGACGTTTGAGTAATTTGTTTTGTACCTGATTTATGTGCTTGGTAGCTTCTAAAAATGCTTTAAGTTGACTGCCAGCAGAGACCGCTGCGATTTTAGCTACCACTTTCCGGTACATAATTCCGCTCACGCCCCCTTGGCAATATTTGCATTTTGTTTGACATCAACGGGAACTTCCATCCCCGTGAGATATTTCTCGAAAAAACCAACGGTCCTTCTCGCGTATTCATCCGGCGCAACAATGACTGCCTGATTATGTTTTGCAGCCGGCACAATCCATAGTTCTTTGGGCTCTTGAAGTAAGTTAAACAAATATTCTGCCTGTTGTGTAGAAATATAACTGTCCCGCTGGCCGTGAATCATAAAAATCGGACGCGGTATCATATGTTGAATTGCTTTTTTGACCGACGGATAATAGCAATGGAATTGGCGATGAACAAATATAAAAACAAGCCAACGTAAAAATCGCCAAAATGCAGGAGGATGATTTTCATAAACAAATCTTACCTTTGCAAAAATATTTGCCCATTTTTTCATCAGTGCCTCTATGGTTATATCCGTGCTGAACAGGCCATCGGTAATAATCGCCTTTATCGCAGGGTTGTGCATTGATGCGATAATAGCAGCTCCCGCCCCGCGAGATATGCTGAACAGCCCCAATTCTACAGGCAGATGTTGTGCTTCGAGATAATCTTCGACAAATGCAATCGCACCGAGCAAATCGTCAACTTCTCTGTCAGAGACCCATTGCCGTGGCTTATATCCTTCTTCAGCGGACGATTCTCCGTGTCCCCTAAAATCGAATGTGAATATATCGAAGCCCGCATCGAGCAAAGACTTGCAATATCGAGCACAGCTATACATATCGGAAGAAAATTCGTGGCAGAAAACAATCATTCCCTTATGTTCTTCAGTAGCATTGCCAAACAAAAACATTCCGCGCAATGATGTGCCGTCGAATGCACGAAATCTGACAATTTGTCCCTCGATACGCTCAAAGTCCATAGGCCCCATTGCGAGCGGCGGGGGGGTATCCTTGAGAATATTCAACATTATTCGAACATATCTGCCGAGGACGAGTGCGAATATTCCGACGGAAGCTATAATCGTTGTAATAATTGTTATCATCGCCCAGTTGTGGACGATGAATTCAAATATTGACCATTGAGCGAGAACTACAAGTTGATTCTCGTAATTTGATATCAAAACAACAATCTCCGCAGTTAGCTTTTGTATGCCTTGATTATTATCGTATCATTCTGCCCGCCGAACCCAAAAGAATTGCTCAAGCAGATTTCGACCTTTGCTTTGCGTGGCTCATTTGGCACATAATCGAGATCACATTCGGGATCAGGTTCTTTGCAATTGATGGTGGGCGGGAGGATCTGATCTCTTATCGCAAGTATGCACGCAATAGCTTCGACAGCGCCGGCAGCTGCTATCAAATGTCCGAGCATCGATTTGATACTGCTCATCGGAATTTTGTATGCCAATTCGCCAAGTGCATTTTTGACGGCAAGAGTTTCTATCCTGTCATTTTCCGTAGTGGCTGTTCCGTGTGCAGATATGTAATCTATATCCGATTCACTTATGCCGGCGTCTTTAATTGCAAGCTCCATAGCAGCTGTTCCACCACGACCCGTTTCGTGAATATCGGTTATGCGAAATGCGTCTGCAGTGCTTCCGAAACCGGCGATTTCCGCTAATATCTTTGCTCCTCGCTTTTTGGCTGACTCTTCCGATTCGAGTATGAGAATGCCAGCACCTTCTGCAATTACAAATCCGTCTCGTGTCCTATCGAATGGTCTTGATGCTGTTGCAGGGTCATCATTTCGCGTACTTAATGCTGTCAGACGGTTAAATCCCGTTACGCCGAACGGATGTATCATCGAATGTGCCCCGCCAGTTACCATTATATCAGCTTGACCCGTTCGAATAAGCTCGGTGGCTTGTCCTATCGCTTGCGTACTCGCAGCACATGCTGTCAGGCAATTAAAATTAGGACCACGCAAATCGAACAGCTTTGAGATATGGGCAGCTGACATATTAGCGTCCTGCTCCCGCTCAGCTGTTGCGTTCAATCTTTGATATGCAAGTTCCGCCCACTTGACCGTATCAAGCTGATTCTTTTCCGGATTCCACGCTTGTACTGCGATTTCAACACAAGGCCAAAAATCCAAAGGTCCTTCGCCCGCTCCGAGATATATACCAATTCTGTCTTTATCAATATTGTCAGCCTTGTTTAACTCGGCGTTTTTCCACGCCTCTACCGCCGCTGCCAATGCAAAACCGGCATTTCGGGAAGCTGTTTTATGCGAATCGTATGCTTGCCCGTCTAAAAAATTCTTTAGGTCAAAATTCTTTACCTCTGCTGCAAATTTCGTCGGATATGTACTCGCATCAAATATCGTTGTATAATCAATGCCCGATTTGCCAGCAAGAATATTTTCCCACGTCTGCTCCGCATTATGACCAAGCGGAGTAACACATCCTAAACCTGTTATTACTACACGTCGTCTCACCTTATATTATCTCCCTGATTTTCTATTCGTATCGTTTGAGTATTACCGCACAAACCTGTCCACCTGAGAAACTATATCCGATAGTTAAGACAGCATTGATTTGTTTTTGTTGTAATTTTGTTGCTACATTTACCGGACAGTCGTTATCAATATTTTCGCAATTTACCGTCTCAGGTATGAAATTGTCCGATATTGCAAGGGCAGCTGTCGTTATATCCAAAGCACCCGAACCTGCTCCGTTACAGCCAATTTGTCCTTTGATCGAACTTACCGGCACATTACCGAGTACTTGTTTTATCGCCTGCGCTTCTGCAGCGTCTTGCTCTTTTAGGCCGGCTGCAAATCCAATTACCAAATCAATATCATCTGCCTTCATTTCCGCTGATTGCAATGCCTTTTCTATCGCTCTGCTTATCGCTCGTCCGTCAGAATCAAACTCGAATTTATCGTTCACTCCGTGACTCGAGCCCATACCAACGATTTCCGCATATATTTTTGCATTGCGTGATTTCGCTCTCTCAGCGTCTTCCAACACGATTATAGCTCCGCCTTCCGCTATTGCTGTTCCGTCTCTATTACTGTCGAAAGGCCTGACCGCTAAGCTCGGATTATCGTTATGCGAATGTGTAAGCCTGCCCATTAAATCCTGACGAACAAGACCCATCGGATTTATTTTCGATTCTGCTCCACCCGCAAGACAGATATCCGCTCTGTCTGAGCGAATGGTATGAAATGCCTCCGCGATTGCAAGATGGCTTGCTGCTTCACCACACGTTATCGAATTGCTCGGTGCCTGCGCATCGTGAATAATTGTTACATGAGACGAGAGCATATTAGGCAGATACTTCAACAGCCATAGCGGCGTGAGATTGTTTATTCCCGTACTACCCCATTTTTTCAGAGAAAACTTCCCGTCGTCATCTACCGCTGAATATAATGCAAATGTTAGCTCATTCAAATCGGCACATATCAAGCCTGCTCCGATATTCACGCCTAACCGTGTCGGATCCACATCGACATTATCCGGATCGATAGCTTTGGTTTTGATGCCCGAGTCACGGACAGCTACATCGGCAGCTGCTACCGCAAGTTCAATATCTCTTGCCATTACTTTTATACTTTTGCGATACGATTTAGGAACGTAGTCTCTGCACTTAAAATCATCAATTTGGCCAGCTATCTGCGATTTGAAACTGTCAGGCTCGAACGCTGTAATTCTCTTTATTCCTATTGCACCGCTTTTGATTGCTTCTGCGAAAGCCTGCCTACCGATACCTATCGGACTGACAGGTCCCAATCCACTTATCACTACTCGTCGGTCAGACATCAAAATACCTCGCTATTTTCCTATCGTATTTACTTACCATCTTCTGTTTGTTCTACTGTTCTTATAAGCATACGAAACTGGTCGGTAAAGACAAAATTTTCTTCCGGAAATTTTTTTCCGGAAAGATTCTGGTCGATATGACTAAACAATATTTCCATTTCCGCAAATACTTTATCGTCTTTATATATTGTTCCTTCGGTTCGTGCAAACGCATCATCGATAGATGCTATTTTTGCGTGAAATCTCAGCTGATCTCCTGGCATTGCAATATCGTAAAATTTTGCTTTTCCTATTTTCGCCAGTATGACTTTTTCTTCGAAATTCCTCGCTTCACCTACCAAAATTCCTGCTGTTTGTGCCATTCCTTCGATAATCAAACTCGCCGGCATTACCGGAAAGCCTGGAAAGTGATCGTGCAGATGCTCTTCCGCCAGCGATATATTTTTTATCGCGACCGCTTCCTGTTTCGATACGAGTTTTTCGAATTTATCTATCCATATCCATCGCATAGACTGATTCCTCGATTCCTTTTATCCGAAAAAACATTATTTTAACAAACAATTTGCAGAAATGAAAGCGGTTATTGCTTATTCTGATGTGGTTATAATGGAAGCGGTTGCGATGTTGTAAGTCATTAAAGAAAA
>WFQY01000118.1 GCA_015486815.1 Phycisphaerae bacterium
ATACTCTCACCGACCAAATGGATTCCGCATCTCCACTACGTTCCGTGCGGAATGACGCGGTGGAAACAAATAATTTTGTGCTAAATCGGTCAGTTTGAGTAAATTATATCTCTGTGAACTCTGTGTCCTCTGTGGTGAAAAAGAGGAGGGAAGAGGGTTTGGGAATATCTTGTAAGGGGTTTTGCTTTTGGTGTTGTAGTTTATTATAATTTTGCGTATGTCAGAAACTACGATAAAAATAATAGAAGTGGCGCTTAACCCTGCAATCGATCGAGGCATCGAAGTTCCCGATTTCAAAGTAGGTGCGCATATTATGGGTAGGCAGCTATTTCGAAGGGCTGCGGGTAAGGCTGTCAATGTTGCGAGAGTTCTATCAACGCTTGAAGTTCCTTCGATGCTGCTCGGATTTGTCGGTAAGGGTCAACAAAAATATTTCGAATCAAGTCTGAAAAGTAAATTTCTCTCCTGCCAGCTATTTGCCGTCGAAGGGCAGACACGTGAAAATATTACACTCGTTGATCCGGTCAATCGTATAGATACGCATATTCGCGATAGGGGTTTTGAAGTCAGTAAAGCTGATTTGAGTAAACTCAAGAAAAAACTTTCTTTGGTCTGTAGAGAAGATAGTATCGTTGCGTTCAGCGGTTCGCTACCAGCGGGTATGGATGAAATGAATTTTTTAGAGCTGGTGCAGATATGTATGATGAACAAGGCGAAGGTATGTATCGACAGCGGCGGAAGTGTGCTTCGGGTATGCAAGCAGATGAAGCCTTGGCTTATAAAACCTAATATCGAAGAACTTTCGGATATGCTCGAGGTCGAAATCGTCTCGCCTGATGATGTTGCAAAGTTTACTCGTGAGATAAGAGGATTTGTCTCCATTGCGATAATAACAGCAGGTGCTGACGGTGCGTGGATGGTTTCACAAGAGCAGATTTTACGAGGTAGGGTAAAGAATGTCGATACGAATGATGTCAAAAACACCGTTGGCTGCGGTGATGCAATGTTAGCGGGGTTTCTGACGGGAGTTTCAAGGGGATATGAGCTTAATGATAGTTTCGCTTATGCCCTTGCGGTAGCAACTGCGTCAGCCGTATCCGTTATACCCGCTGATATTTCCAAAAATGATATGGATAATTTTTTGTCGAATGTAGATATTTCGAAAATCAATGTTTAACGGGAGAAAACCAATGACAGAAGAAAGCAAACTGACGATTAATTTCGAGCAATTTGCAGCTATCGATTTGCGTGTGGGAAAAGTCCTCGAAGCGTCCGATCATCCGAACGCTGACAAGCTACTTGTTCTTAAAGTTGATTTGGGTAGCGAAATTGGCGTCAGACAGATAATCGCAGGCATTAAGCAATTTTACACGCCTGAAGAGATTGTCGGAAAGTCGATTGTCGTGGTTGCAAATCTTGCACCGCGAGTAATGAGAGGACTTGAAAGTCAAGGGATGCTGTTGGCAGCGGTTGCGGACGGAGAAGACCGAGAACTATCATTGATAACCGTCGATAAGGATATAGCTGCCGGCGTGCGCGTATCGTAAATGATATGTTACATAGACTCTATATAAAAAATTTAGCTATCATCTCGGAGCTTGAATTAGAGTTTGATAAGAAGTTCAATGTGTTTACCGGTCAGACCGGAGCGGGCAAAAGTCTGATTATCGGTGCGATAGAATTTCTATTAGGGTTGCGTAGCGGTGTGAATCTGATAGGTAAAAATGCAAAGCAGGCGATAGTGGCAGGCGAGTTTGAGCTGAGCGATTCCGAACTTATCAAACAAATATCAACGTTGACGGATATTGCGATTGAAGATGGCGAGCTTATTATTCAAAGGCGGATAAATCCGTCGGGGCGAATTTCGACAAGTATTAATTCGGTACCGGTGGGTACTGCTGTTTTGAAGCAGATTGGTGAATTACTCGTTGATATTCATAGCCAGCATGAAAATCAATTTTTGCTTAGGGCTACAAATCAGCTTAGATTGCTCGATATTTACGGTGGTAGCGAGGAACTTGCGGATAAATTTTCCGATGTCCATAAACGATGGCAGGAGCTAATCAGACGCAGAGAAGAGCTGAGGGAATATTCGGAGCTGAGAAATCAACAAATAGAACTGTATGAATTTCAGCTTAATGAAATCGACGGGGCGGAGCTTGAAGATAATGAACTCGAAAGACTCGAGAGTCAATATAAGCAGATGAGTAATATCGAAAAGCTTCGCGAGCTTGCCAACGGCGTTGTCGCGATGCTCGAAGAAAGCGAGTATGCTATAACCGATCAGCTGAGGATGTTGTATCGGCAGGTTCAGGAATTGGCAGAGATTGATTCAGCTCTCGGTAAGCTGCCCGAACAAGTTGATGTTGCTATTACCGAATTAGATGATATTACCCGCACTTTATCGCGATATATTGATAATCTCGAATTTGAGCCTGAGGCATTTTCGCAGATAGATGAAAGACTGACGCTGATAAATCGGCTGATGAAAAAATATGGCGATGGTGAATTCGAGGGGATTTTTGCTTATCGTGATGAATTGGAGCGCAAGCTTGGCGAACTTCGCAAGCAGGAAGAAGATTTTGCGGATATAGACGAAAGGATATCGTCGCTTGAAACTCAGCGTATGGAAATAGGTAAGAAGTTGTCTGATGTCAGACAGCGGTCTGCGGTAAATCTTGCGAAGCAGGTAAACAAGCATCTGAAAGAGCTTGCAATGTCCGAAGCGGAATTTAAGGTTGATTTTATCGAAGTGCCGGAAAATCAGCCGACAAGTTGCGGGTTGGAATCGGTGGAATTTATGATTCGTACCAATCCGGGTTATCCGATGATGCCGTTGCGTAAGATTGCATCAGCTGGTGAACTTAGCAGGGTTATGCTTGCGATAAAATCGATATTGGCGACAGCAGACAGATGCTCGGTGGTTGTTTTTGACGAGGTTGATTCTAATGTGGGCGGTAGGCTTGGCGAGGTTATAGGAAAAAAGCTGACTGGCTTGGCGAAAACTCAGCAGGTAATTTGCATTTCACATCTGCCGCAGATAGCAGCTTATGCTGATAGGCATTTTGTCGTGCGAAAGCAATCGACGAAAACCGATACGATAAGCTCGGTTTCTACGGTCGAGGGTGATGATCGTATTCGTGAAATAGCAGAGATGATTTCGGGCAAAAATATCACCTCAACGACAATCAAACAAGCGAAAGAAATGTTGGACAGCTCGAGATAGTCGGTTATTAGTATGTGTATTGTGGCAGCTTAACTTGACAAAAATTATCATAACTGATAGTGTTATATTGTAGGTGTATTTATAGATGTGGAACGAATGCGGAGGACAAGAAAGGGTAAAATATGAATATAAAGGTCTATCTGGAAAAAAGTGAAGAAGGTGGTTATACAGTTATTGTTCCGTCGCTGCCTGGCTGTATATCCGAAGGAGAAACCAGAGAAGAAGCTATAAAGAATATTAAGGAAGCTATTGAGCTTTATCTGGAACCTGTCGAAGATGATACCGTGGCAATTTCTCATGCAGAAGAATTAGAACTGGCAGTATGAGTAAGATACCATCCTTAAATTATGAAAAGGTAATCAAGGCGTTACAGAGAGACGGCTGGGTAATCGTTAGGCAAAAAGGTTCGCATATCAGATTGCAAAAGCACATTTCGAACGAAGTGCTTAAGATAATCGTTCCTGCTCATAAGCCTATCAAACGTTCGACTTTATCCCATATTCTGAAACAGGCGAAGATATCTCCGGAAAAGTTCAGAGGGAAATTGTAACTGATGGGTGTATGTCGTATTTATGGGTGGATACTTCACAGTTATTGATTTCGGATGTTCGTAAAACTGAATTCTGTCGTTAGCGTATCTAATTTTGCAATCGTATTTGCATTTAGTGAAAAATAGTCTCTGGTGATTGATGCTGATCAAATCAGCCTTGTTCTGATATTCTCAAGAATATCAGAACAAGGAAATCTATACAGAAACAGTGGTTTTATGTCTGTTTAGGACATTCTGACATTCTCAAGAATGTCAGAATGAGAATTGCGTAATACGGACGAGAAACGCAATATTCGGGCGTTTTAAGATTTTTGGGATTTTTTAACAGATGAGATCGCCACGTCGTCCCGTTGGGACTCCTCGCGATGACAAAGGGGGACGATTGGGATTGCCGTGGCCACGTCGTAGTGTTGAGTCTTCCAGAGGTTCGGTACTGTCGCTTCGATACGTCTGCCAACGGCATTTACCGAAGGCATCCCGTTGGGACCTTCGGAACCAACGGGACACTCGGCGACCGGAGTTTTCGTGCGTTGAGTAGTTCCGCCCCGTCGGGGCGGGACGTATCGAAACGCCCGGACAAGTACAATTCTACCTACTTTTATGACATGCGTCTATAATTGATCATTGTTTGTATTTTACATTGCAAGGTTTGGCTTGGAAGTTTATCATTTTAAGGATGATGTTTGAAGTATATATAAAGACAAAGAAGGCGGTACCCGGATTGGCGAAGGTACTGTTGATTATTATCTTGCTTGGGTCGATAATTTTTGCGTGGTTTGTGCAGAAAAGCAAGCTTGCCGCTTCGGAACTTAAACTCGATAAGCAAACGCAAGCACGGACGTCAGCGGGAAAAATCACGTTCGGGATTTCGTCAAGTTGGCAGAAAATCGACACGCAGCTTCTGCCTGATAATACGATTATGGGTTGGCGGAGTAAATCGAATCGCAAAACGAATGTAAGGATATACGCAGCATATCAGGGTAAATCGGATATAGTCGGTAAGTTGCGTGTAATAGCGATGATGAATCAGCTTTTTCCCGCACAAAATGCATTTGTCGAGCCTCGCTATGTCAAATCATCAGCTTTGCCTGCGTGTGTAGGTGAGGGAGCTGTTGTCTTCGATCAGCAGATTCTTGCATTGTATATGAGGGTTATGTTTCTGCCCAACGGTTCGTCGTTTGCTATAGTGTTCATAGGTGATAGGGCGATGGCTAACTCGTTTGTCCTGTGGGATAAACAAATATCGCAAACCATAAAATATTTTCCCGAAAAGCATATCAAAAAAGTTTCAGCTGGTCAGGAAATTTCGATAGGGTCGCTGAGCTTCAAATTACCAAACGATAGCTGGGTTGCAAAGGACAAATATTTCGACCTGTTGACAATTCAGCCTGCGGTTACGGACTCTTCTAAATTGTGGATAGCGAATCTTAAAGCAATGCGGCTACCCAAATATCGGAAATCAAAGGAATTGCTTGTCGATCATTTCATCTCGCTACATACTATCGATAAGACAGTTGCGGTAAGTAAACTTTCCACTACTAAGCGGTTTGTTACTTATTTTGCACAGGACAGTGATTCAATTACGATTGATAAGGAAAAATACGTATATTCCGAATTGTGCTGGCTTAGCAGGGCGAGATCAAATGATTCGATTTTTATATCGGTTAATTGCGAGCAAGGTGTCGGGGCTTCGGTACGGAAGCAAATCAATAAAACACTCGAGACGCTAACCATAACCAAGAATCAACGCAAATCGGCGCCAAAGCGGGTAGATGCTGTGAAAGTTATTTCCAAATATAATCCGGCACGCCAAGCAGGCAAAATTCCGGGATGGTATTTGATAAATACGGACAAAAAGCCTATTGGTTTCGATGCATTGCTTTGCTCAACGCTTAGCAGAAATGAACAAATCACAATCGCGGGTCTTGATTATACCTATTTCGACGGCGGAAGTATGAAATATACTCAGCGAGAGCAATGGGAAGTTTCCGCTAAAGATTTTACAGGAAGATACTCGACGCGAATCGAGCTACGTAATAGGAAACAGCGAGTCATTTCGTCGCATTTGATTATTGCTAACAGTGAGTTTTCCGCTGACAAAATTCATACGGTTGTACGAATAGACGACCGAGTAAACAATAATGAATTTGCTCGTCCTAAGGAGTTTCTGCCAGAAGGCGGAGCGTTGATTCTTATATCTATGATGGCGGACAATAGCTGGTCGGATGGAGATAGCGTAGTCATTGCACAGATGAACACGATGAACTCGCATATACAGACGGGGGTATTCAAGCGAGTAAAGCATGCTGACTATACCGAGGTGCTTGTTTTGGCGGATAATGAATTGTCGTACACCAAATATAAGTTTGATAACGCTGGCAGATGGGTGGGAATTGATATAGATACGGATGTTAAGATTATTCGGACGTCGGCGAAGAAAGTAGCTCTTCTTTACCGGATGCAGGTTCGGGAAGCACTGAGATTTTTTATGCAAATGGAAAAAAGCATATCGAATGAAAAGCGATGACAGATGAAGCAAACATATTTGTTATATGACAAAGAAAAGATTGATATTGCCATACCGGATAGTTGGTATGTTTTGGAACCTACCGATCCACCTGCGTTCAAAGACCTCGATCGGACAATTGCCGATGCGCTTGCTAATCCTATCGCGAGCAAACCGCTGAGGGAAATAACACAAGCTGCTGATAAGAGTGGTCAAGCTGTTATTGTGATTTCCGATATTACCCGACCGGTACCTAACAAAAAAATTCTGCCAGCGATAATAGAGGTGCTGAAATCCGTCGGCTATGATGACGAAAATATCAAAATTCTGGTAGCTACCGGTATGCATAGGCCTGAAACGGACGAAGAGCATATAGCATTGGTGGGCAGAGAAATTTTCGGTAGATATGAGATAATCGATCATCGCGCCAGCCAGGCGGAAGAATTAATCGAACTCGCTGAGCGTACCTCGTCGGGCACGTCGGTGAGGATAAACAAATATTATTATCAGGCATCATTGCGAATAGTTACGGGTTTTATCGAGCCACACTTTATGGCGGGATTTTCGGGTGGTCGTAAGGCGATTTGTCCGGGGCTCGTTGATTTAAAGACGCTCGAGAAGTTTCACGGTGCAAAATTCTTAGCTGACGCGAATACACGAATGGGCAGGCTCGAGGGTAATCCTTGTCATCGGGAGGCATTGGAAATTGCACGGAAGGTTAAGCCTGACTTTTTGTTTAACGTAACGATAAATGCTGAGGAGGAGATTACCGGAATTTTCGCTGGCGATTCGGAGCAGGCACATCTTGAGGGAATTGAGTTTGTTCGAAAGACAATGACGGTAAAGGTGGCGGAACCTTTTGATGTGATTTTCGTTACGAATGGTGGCTATCCGCTTGACACGCTTTTTTATCAAGCTAACAAGGGAATGACCGCAGCTATGGAATATATCAAGCCTAACGGCACGATAATTTTGATAGCGGGTTGTAAGGAAGGTATCGGGTCGGATTCGTTCAGAGAGATATTGTTTGAGTACGACGATTACAAGAAATTTTTAGCTGACATTTTTGCGACTGATGAGACAAGGCTTGACCAGTGGGGCTTTCAGATGCAATCGAAGGTTTTGGAGAAAATTGGCAGGGAAAATCTCATTATGGTTACCGACGGCATTTCACTTGACGAGTTACGCAGATGCCACGTCACGCCAGCTGACGATTATATAGGCCGATATCCGATTCGTCAGCAGGTTGAAAGACTAATAGAAAAGTTTTCAGCTGACACTGATAAACGCATAGCGGTAATACCGAGAGGCCCGTATATCCTGCCAAGAATAGGATAATATTTCTTGTTCCGATATTTGAATATTGCGAATCAGCGTTGTGGATGGTATTTTTTGTATTTTCGCTGAGTAACCGTAATTGATATGCTATTTTATGGTGCGACGCAAATGGTTATCTCGGTAAATTCGGATAGATTCAGATGAGCTGGCTAAAAAAATTACTACCGGTGATTATAATATTTATCCTGCCAACGATTTTTTTTCTGCCGTTGTTCTTTACTTTCGGTATCGGGCCTCGTGAAGATGAGTTGATGCAATATTTTCCCTGTATGTATTGGCTGGCTAATCATCTGCAAGCAGGGACGATTCCGCTTTGGAATCATCTCATCTATGGGGGATATTCAGCTATTAGCGATCCGCAAACGGGAATATGCTATCCGCTGAATTGGTTTGCTTGTATTGTCGGCGTGCGATTTGCATATCCGTTTCTATTGCTTGGGCATTATTGGTTAGCGGGTTTGGGGATGTATCTTTTGGGTAGAAGCTGGCGGCTGACGAAGTTAGTATCTTTTGCGGGAGCTGTCGTCTGGATGTTCTCGGGTTTTATGCTCGGACATCGAACGCATTATACGATATTAGCTGCGATAAGCTATCTGCCTATTATTATTTATTTTTGGAACAGATATAGCGAATCGGCTAAAGGAGTAACAAAACGGCGATGGTTTATTGCGATTGTAATCGCACAGTCGTTGCAGATACTCGCTGGTCATATTCAGACAGCAGGTCTGTCAGCGGTTATTGTGTTCTTTTATCTGCTGATAGCTGACGATGGAAGAAAAGCTATAAGGCGGATAGCTGATTATCTCGTGAGTTATGTTTTCGTGTTCGGGCTGACAGCGTTTTCGATTTTGCCTGCGATTGATATGTTTGATGAATCGGTACGTTCGTTCAATAGTTATCGTTTCGTTACGGAAAATTCGTTTTTCCCAGCTGCCTGGCCTGTGATTTTTGCACCTGCTTCGATGGGGCTTCGAGTGCCGAATTTTCTGTATCATTTCAGGTATTTTGGTCCTTGGCATTTATGTGAGCTGAATTGTTTCGTTACGCTGACGGGTTTGATTCTTGCATGTTTCGCAATAAAAATGCGCAAACAATTCGACCGTCAGCAATACCGATTAACTATGTTCTTCGCAATGATGGCGGGAGTTGCGATTTTTCTTTCGCTCGGCAGATATAATCCCG
>WFQY01000119.1 GCA_015486815.1 Phycisphaerae bacterium
CCGGAAAATTCTATCTACAAACACAACACGCACTCTTGAGTACCTTAATAAAAAATATTTTCTATTATTTTGTTTGTGAACATTTTATAATTTCTTTTCGTATTATAGGTATAAAAATTATATTTCTATATTTCGGAGGAAATCGTTATGAAACTTTCTCGTTCTACAATTATCGGATTGGTTATCGGTCTGGT
The DNA here is from genome assembly GCA_015486815.1 of Phycisphaerae bacterium. GTDB lineage: Bacteria > Planctomycetota > Phycisphaerae > JAAYCJ01 > JAAYCJ01 > S014-18. Next base: position 195 of record WFQY01000119.1, read on the forward strand.
AGCAGGAATATTGCTGGGGGTATATGTCTTATATCCGCCTGTGGATATTCAAGCGGAGAGTAATTCCGCAGTGCAAAGCTCATCTGCCGCAGTTAAAAATGTGCCCAAACTCAAGCCATCTGATATAGCTGTGATGGAAAGTATGAGCCGAGTATTTAATAACGTGGCTCAACGAGTAAGCAACTCGGTGGTGCATATCACTGCGACAAAGGTCGTCAAGCCTAAAGTCCAGCGGTTGCCTTTTGATGACGATATGCTCAGAAAGTTCTTTCCCGATGAGAATTTTCCCAAACCTTTTTTGAAAATTCCCAATCCCAAACCCGAAGCTCGCATAGGCCTCGGTAGCGGAGTAATTATCGATCCCAATGGCTATATTGTTACCAATTATCACGTAGTGAAGGGAGCGGACGATATTCGTGTGGTGATGGCTGACGGTAGAAAGTTCAAACCCGAATGGGTGCGCACGGATGAGCCGACAGACCTGGCGCTGATAAAGATTAAGGCGAAAGGATTATCTGCATTGAAATTCGCTGACTCGGATAAGGTAAAGGTAGGCGATTGGGTATTGGCGGTCGGCAATCCGTTCGGACTCGATAATACGGTAACTCAGGGTATAGTAAGCTATGTTGGCAGAGGTCTGCGGATAAGCAGTTATAGCAACTATATTCAAACCGATGCTGCTATCAATCCGGGAAACTCCGGCGGGCCTTTGGTCAATTACAGGGGACAAATCATCGGAATAAACACCGCGATTATCTCGCGAACAGCAAGCTACGCTGGAATAGGATTTGCAATCCCTTCGAATACGGTGAAATTTGTTGTCGATCAATTAAAGGTTTCGAAAGAGGTAGTGCGAAGCTATCTTGGCGTTACCATTCAGGATATGGATGCGGGAATTGCAAAATCGTTCGGACTTAACTCAACAGCGGGCAGTGTAATTTCGGGCGTTAAGCCAGGCTCGCCAGCGTCGAAAGGCGGATTGAAGGTAGGCGATGTAATTCTCGTATTCAACGGCACTAAGGTAAAGAATAGCGAACACCTCAAAGACCTCGTAGCTCAGGTAAAACCGGGAACTAAGGTAAAGGTGATCGTCTGGAGAAACAATAAGAAAGTAACGCTGAACATAAAGCTCGAAAAGATGCCAAAGGAATTCCTGAAACAAAGTCCAAGCTGGTTTAGCAGTGAGGAAACAAGCGAAGAATCCAATCAGGCTGAGATTTCTCAGCTTGGCATAACGGTAGCAACTTTGACAAGCGAATTAGCGGAGAAATATCATCAGACGGGAGTAAAGGGAGCTCTCATCGTCGATGTCAAGCCCGAAGGCGAAGGAGCAAGAGTGGGCTTGACTGTTGGCGATGTGATTATGAGAGTGCAAAATCAGAAGATAACATCCGCTAAGGATTTGGTTAAAGCGATGAAAAAGTATTCACTCAAAGAAGGAGTCAGGCTGTTTGTCCGCTCGCCAGGCGGTGGCCAGAGGTTTATCTTCATCAAGGTAGATTGATAACTGGTAATCAACTCAGCCTGATGATATAATCGAAGGTATGAATGAACAATTTAATCAGGAATTAACGAATCGGCTGGCTTTGCTCAGAGAAAATGTATCGAAGGTATTTCTGGGCAACGAGGAAGTTGTTAATCAGCTTATTGTTGGTCTGCTTGCAAACGGCCACGTACTGATAGAGGATGTGCCGGGCGTCGGCAAAACGATTCTTGCACGCGCATTGGCAAAGAGTATTCAGTGCAGCTTTTCGCGAATTCAGCTGACGCCCGATATGCTTCCGAGCGATATATTGGGTGTTTCGGTATATAACGAGCAGACTCATACATTCGATTTCAAAAAAGGACCTATCTTTGCGAATATCATTCTTGCTGACGAAATCAATCGTACCACGCCGAGAACGCAGTCAGCATTGCTCGAAGCAATGAATGAGGCACAGGTAAGTATCGATCGGGTAACATATAAGCTTGACAGACCCTTTATGGTAATAGCTACTCAAAATCCATTCGAGTTTGAGGGTACGTATTTTCTGCCGGAAAATCAGCTTGACAGATTTATGTTGAGAGTAACTATCGGATATCCTTCGCCCGAGCAGGAGGCGCGGATAATTTTGGAACAGCCCGGCAAGGTAGCATTGGAAAACCTTCAGCCGGTATTCACAGGCGGGGAGATAATCGAGCTTCAGGAGATGGTTGACAAGGTGTCGGTTTCCGAAGACGTGATGGAATATACACTCAGATTCATATCGGCGACTCGGAATCATAGCCATCTCGATTTGGGGCTTTCACCACGTGGTGGTCAGGCACTGGTTCGGGCTGCTCAAGCTAATGCGATGCTTAATGGCAGAGATTATATCATTCCGGAAGATATAAAAGGGTTGGCTGTTCCCGTCTGTTCGCATAGAGTATTGAGTAAAAGTTATCTGGAATCCAGCGAATCCGCTTCGCGAGAAAGTATAATTAAACAGATTATCGATGAAATTGAAGTGCCTGTATGACGAGCGGAAAGGACAAGCGGGACAATAAATATGAATCGAATGATACGGATAATCTGATAAAGCTCAATCCGCAATCTTCCGTTGCTGATCAGGTACCGTTATCGTGGCATCCCCAATACGGAGTATATCTTAGTTGGCCTATTTTGTGGCTAACAATAGCGATTATTATCCTCGGTGGGCTGGCTTTCATTTCACAAATGAATTTACTTTTCTGGTGTGCTTCACTGGCAGCTGCTATGCTTGCTATCTCGATAATACTTCCGGGAAGAAACATATCACATCTGGAAATTACAAGATCAGTGCCCGATACGGGAATCGTCGGTAAGCCTATGATGATTCAATATACTATCCGAAATAAGCGAAATTATCTGCCGAGCTATTCTCTTCGCATAGCGGATATTATCAAAGGTGATATGATACTCAGCCCGCCGAAGGTATATATTCCGTATTTGCCAGCTGGTAGAAAATATAATTTTCAGGTAGCTGTCATTCCTTCGCATCGTGGAACTCTCGTATTTCAGGGAATAAGAATAGCGAGTAAGTATCCGTTCGGGCTGATGATGAGATTCGATACGATTCCGCTTGACGATGAAGTTACGATATATCCCGCTCTCGGCAGGCTTACCAGACATCTTTTCGCTCGAAGCAGAGATGCGGACTTTTTCGCAGGCGATACACACAGCAGGGCACGTGGTAATAGTGATGAGTTTTATTCCCTTCGTGAATATCGGCAGGGCGATAATCCGAAATTGATTCATTGGCGTCGTTCCGCAGGTGCAGGTCAGCTTATTGTTCGCGAGATGACACAGTTTTCGCCTATGCGACTTACCGTGATTTTTGATGCCTATGTTTCCAAAGTGCAGGGATATGACGAGCAAGATTTCGAACAACTTGTAAGTTTTGCAGCTACTCTTTTGTGTCATAGTCTCGAATCGGGATATAGGACAGCTCTTGTGTGCATAGGAGACAAATCAATGGTGGTTCCTCCCATTTCCGGAAGAGATGGCCAACATAGAATTCTTCACCTGCTAAGCGAAGTATCACCACAGTTTCGTAAACCGCTTGCTCAAGCGGTGAACTCGATGCAGTTCAGCCCCGCTTGGCGTGGCAGATGTATCATTGTCAGTATGAATGAACAACCTTCGTCCGTCTTACAAAGGCTGGCTGAAGATGTGGGTATGGTAAAGCTGTTTGTATATAATTCTGCGGAATGGAAAAAACTATTCGTTCCGCCCGAAATAATATCAAAAGAGAGAACGAAACAAAATTATGGGCAGACATAAAGAACTTGCAGGTCTGGTCTTCATCAACACTGCCCTTGCGGTATATACGATGATGAATCATTATATCGGAGGGCAGATGGAGATATTTTTGTTTTTCTGTATCGCAATGCTGCCAGCATGGCGTAGAGTTGGCAGGGCGGTTTCCATTTCACGTGTTTTCGTATATCTGATAGTATTTGTCTCGATATTGATTTTGCTGTTTTCCGTCTTTATTCTTAAAGTGCCAGCTGGCATCGCTCTGACGTTTTTCATCACGGGCTTAACGCTTGTCAAAATCTATTCGCTGAATAGACTTCACGATTATGCGCAATTGATGGTTCTCTCGGTAATGGCTATTATCGCAGGTGGAGCTTTAAACGTTACTCCGGAGTATATTATTATACTCGCAATTTATATTGTGATTGGTGGATATTGTGTCTATAAAATGCATCTGATAAACGAATACCTGTTACATCAGGATTCGCAAAATTCGTCCAGCGTGGTTGCCATAATAAATCACAAGCCAACGTTTAGCTCGTATTTATCGGTGTTAGCTATTACCTGCCTGATCGCTTTTGTAATATTTCTTATGGTTCCTCGCGAATCGCCAGGCTGGCTTATGGGCAAAGCTAAGCGCCGGTCAGGCGTTACCATAACGGGGTTTAGTCAAAAACTTGTTTTGGGAGAGATGAACATTCTTCTAAAGGACAAAACCCCTGTCATCAGAATAAAAGTTTCCGATGTGCAGAGCCACAAAAAAGTTTACTCGGGCATACTATATCTGCGTGGCGAGGTGTATGAAGTATATCAATGTGTCAATAATAGCTGGCAGTGGTTTGCTCGGCATCCGGAGAAGTATAACAAACAATTAATGGCATCGACGGTACCTGTGCCTATACGCAATGCGACACTACCACCCAAACAGCATCGGCGATGGGATATTTTTTATCAAAAGCCCGTATCGACAAATTTGTTTGTGATTGATTCGCCATTCGCTATTACTACTTCTCAGCAAATGAGTTTGATATACAATTTTTATGATAATGTGATTCTTTATTCTTCCTATCCGGAAACAGGGTTTCATTATACGCTATGGACAGAGTCTATCAGGTCCATCGATATTAAACCTGTTCCCGTCAATACTAAGCTGCCAAGGCGTGCAAGAAGAGTCGGCTGGAAAAAAGCACCGGTGATGCAAAATATTCCGAGGAATAGCAGATTTATGGTCGGCGAACCATATATACCGGTCAAGATTGAGAAATTCAAACCCATTGTAAAAAAAATATTACGTTCCGAAGAGACGAACGAAAATCACAAATTGTCAGTGGATGGTAAAGCCCGTAGAATCGCACTGTATTTGAAATCTCATTTTGCATATTCTCTCGATAATACCGATGTAGATCGCGAAAGAGAGCCCGTAATGGATTTTCTTGTTCGCAGGAAAAAGGGGCATTGCGAATATTTCGCATCAGCGATGGTGCTTTTAGCACGAGCAGCAGGCTTAAATGCCCGACTCGTAGCGGGATTCAAAGGCGGAGTGTACAACAGTATCGGTGGTTACTATATAATCCGCAATTGTGATGCGCATACATGGGTTGAAATTTATGTTCCGGGCAAAGGCTGGGCGAGATACGATCCTACACCATTAGCGAGAGATCGTTATTTGATGGCAAGCGAGAGTTTTCTTACCAAACCGTTCTGGGACTTTCTCGATGTAATCAAATTCAATTGGCTCGAAAAAGTATCAGCTCTGAAGAAGACACAAAAGTTTGTTCAGAAAGTACAAAACCAATTACTGAACAAAAATAAAAACGGACACTATCAATCTATCAAAAACTTTTTTGAAAAGATTATCCGGTATATAAAAACTCAACGTTACGGGTCGGTCTGGTTTCAGCTTTTACATTGGATTGTCGGGATATTGATAGCTGTTCTTGTTCTGCTTCTCGGGCGTATTGTTTGGGAGGTAGTGCGGATTCTGAGTAGTGCGATTCGTGATATTTTCGAGCAGCGATGGCAGAAAAAATTCGGGCCGTTATGGCGATGTCCGGTGGATTTCTATCGAAAGTTATTGCTTTGGCTTATTCCGAGAGGATTAGCGAGAGCTCCCGAAGAGACTGCGATGGAATTTGCAAACAGAATTATTACTCAATATCCGGAAACGGAGCAACAGATGCGGACAATTACCGACAAATATCTTTGTGTTAGGTTTGGCAATGAGGAAATATCCCGTAATGAATGGAAAGAGCTAATGCGGATGTGCTATGAGCTCGAACAGAAAATCAAACAGCACGAAACAAGTACAAATTAAAATTCATAAACACAGATTTTAGTCAGTGGCTTTCATACAAAACAGACCGCTCAGAAATGATTTTCGGATAGGTTCTCTCGATTATCCTTGATAGCATATAAAGTCTTATTCTGAAATTCAGCTATCTTTAGCTTGCTTATGCATCTTCGCCCAATAATCGAGCGATATTTTTGTATAGCACAAGCTCCTTCTGCTCGTCAGTAAGATTAAGATATTCTATCCTCGCCAACTCAACGCCACAATGACAGACAGGCCCATCGGAACCGAAAATCATCTTATGTGCCAACCCCTCTTTAATTGCCCGCTCAAGCCATTCGTGAACACTCACGCTTGACGTGTCGAAGTACACATTTTCATACCGTTTAGCTAACCAAAGGGTCTCGAGCTTAGGTTTGGGATTTGTCGTTAGAAACTGCCCCATATGCGCAATTATAATCGGTATCTGCGGATAACTCTCCGCTACGTATCTGAGCGGATATACCTCGCCATAAACGTCCGCTAACAATGGCTTACGATATTTATTTAACACTTCCATTATCTCACGATTAGGATGCCCGTGAAGTTTCAGCCCATATAGCCCGAGTTTTTCAAACGCTTCTTCGAGCAATTTGGCAACCCGCCCCTCATCTTGCTTTTGGCTCACTTTGGCGAAGCCGAACAGTCTATCGGGATACCTCGCAACAATATCTGCCGTTTCCCGATTATGCATTTCATAATTTTTAATGCCAATCGGCAATACAACAGCTTTATCTATGCCCGCTTCGTCCATCCGCCTAAGCGAAACTTCAATATCCTCGAATGTATCCCACGAGTGTGCCAAGTCTTCGCTAACGCCCGCGTGAATATGTGCATCGATAATCATTTTTCATTCCTCCTGTCAAATCATACGATATTGTAGAGCAAATTCCGGATATATACTGTAATACAAGATATATATTGCAATACCAGTATCGGGTATTATAACCATTCTATATTCAACATTCAACCTGAAAACACAAAATAATAACCGCTAATATTTATGGGATGCGCGTGGGTGCGTTTCGATACGTCCCGCCCCTAAAGGGGCGGGACTACTCAACGCCGGGAAAATTTGACCTACAAACACGATACGCACCCGATGCGCGCATAAAAATGAAATTCTGAATTGACAATTTTAGTCGCTATATTTATGATTAGTATGCTATACTGATTGTAATTTTCGAGGAGAATATAAAAATGTCAGAATTCAAGTTCAGTCCGTCAAAGTATGTGCCGTTTCGCGATACCGAAGTGCTCGAGCGCGTTCGTAAAATCAAACGCGAAGATATTACCAAACATCCTAATCCCGATTTTAAGATTTCCGTCATACCCGATAATATGATAGAGCATATGTGGGTAACGGATATGTTTTGGCGTATCAAGCAGGCAGCTGATGCCGGCGAGAAGGTGGTAATCATCACACCAAACCCCTGTCCGACGTATAAGAAGGTTGCATATCTGATAAATAAATTCAAAGTTTCATGCAAGCACGTATGGACGTTCAATATGGATGAATATGCGAACGAAGACGGCATTACAGCTCCGGAAGATTGGCCTTTCGGGTTTATGCATGCTTTTAAGAAATATTTCTGGAGCGAAATAGACGAAGAGCTACGTCAGCCCGAGAGTCAGATTTTCGGGCCTACGGATAAGAATATCGATGATTACGGTAAAATGATAGCTGATATGGGCAATGCGGATATTTGCTATAGTGGGCCTGGATGGACGGGGCATTTGGCGTTTATCGAGCCTGATGCTCCAGAATTCGATTATCCGCTTGAAGAGTGGAAAAAGCTCGGTCCGAGAATTTGCACGCTAAGTCCGTTTACATTAGCTCAGAATTCTATGCACGGCAGTTTCGGTAAAAGTGGTGATTTGGCAGCAGTACCGCCTAAGGCAGCTACTATCGGGCCGGCTGAAGTTATCGCTGCTAAAAATCGAATCGATATCAACGCAATTACCGTACACGGAACGACAACGAGCTGGCAGCGAATGATTACACGATTGGCAGCTCACGGGCCGGTAACGCCTAAGGTGCCGACTTCCGTTCATCAGCTGTTACGCACGGATTTCTGGATTTCGGAGACAAACGCAGCTGACATCGAACCCGACTGGAATAAGGAATATTAAAAATGGCGAATCGGAAATTGCTTCAGCCTGAAGATTGCTTGCTGATGATAATCGATATTCAGGAGAAATTTTTGCCTGTTATTGATGATATAGAATCGGTTATCAATCAAAGCTGTTTTATGATTCAAGTAGCTAAGCTGTTTGATATTCCTATTATTGCGACCGAGCAGAATCCTTCTGCGCTTGGCGGAACCGCACCGCAGTTAGCGGAGCTATTGGGCGATAATCGGGCGTTGGAGAAATTCACTTTTAGCTGTTGGCGTAATGAAGAAATAAGAGATCAGCTTCGAAGGCAAAATCGCAGCACGATATTGATTGCTGGAATCGAGACGCCCGTATGCATTTTGCAAACGGGGCTTGATCTGCTCGATGCGGGTTTTGATGTATATTTATGTGTCGATGCGATTTCCGCGAGAAAGCCTCTCGACCATAAAGTCGCATTGGAACGCTTGACCAATGCCGGTGCGATAGTTGGCACCGTAGAGACAGCTGCCTTCGAGTTACTGAAGACAGCGGAGAGTCCGAAATTCAAACCGCTTCTCGGGCTTATAAAGCAATGGCAGAAAAAGTAAACAAATCCAAAACTTAGCGGAGGTTTGGCAATGGGATTTCCCATACATAGAATGAGACGGCTGAGACGTACCGATCAGATAAGAAAAATGGTCAGGCAGACGACCTTGAATCTTTCCGATCTGGTAATGCCGCTTTTTGTATTGCACGGAAGGGGAATTCATCGGCCGATAGTACCGATGCCCGGACAGTCTCATTTTTCTGTCGATACCATAGTTGACGAATGTCTCGAGCTTGAATCGCTTGGTATTCCAGCGATATTGCTTTTCGGACTGCCCGAGCATAAAGATAGTCAAGGCTCACGAGCATGGGCGGACGACGGGATAGTTCAACGAGCAGTCAGGGCTATCAAAGAAAAATGCAAAAAGCTTATCGTTATTACCGATGTATGTCTGTGCGAATATACCGATCATGGTCATTGCGGGCTGATTACCGAAATAGCAGGCAGGCGTGATGTGGATAATGATGCGACGCTCGAGCTACTTGGGAAAATTGCAGTCTCTCACGCCAAAGCGGGAGCTGACATCGTTTCGCCTTCGGATATGATGGATGGCCGAGTAGGTGTGATTAGAAAATCGCTCGACGAAGCAGGCTATAGTTATGTCGCTATTTTAAGTTATGCTGCAAAGTTTGCATCGGGCTTTTACGGACCATTCAGAAAAGCAGCAGAGTCGCCTCCGAAGTTCGGCGATAGGGAAAGCTATCAGCTTGACTATCATAACGCTGACGAAGCATTACGCGAAATTCAGCTCGATATCGAAGAGGGTGCGGATATAGTTATGGTAAAACCCGCGCTATCGTATCTCGATATTGTCTATCGTGCAAGGCAGCGGTTTGATGTGCCTATTGCGTGTTATAATGTAAGCGGTGAATATGCGATGCTAAAAGCAGCTGCTCAGAATGGTTGGCTTAACGAACGGCAGACAGCGACAGAAGCGCTTATCGGAATGAAACGTGCAGGTGCTGATATTATCATTACCTATTTCGCAAAAGATGTCGCTGAATGGCTTAGGCAGGACGAACAATATCATTCCGATTGCGAACAATCGATAGGATAGGAAGAAATTTATAATTTATAATTTACAATTTATAATTTGTAATTCAACATTTGGCATTTAACCCCAACGGGGTTTCACTTCGCTCAATCCCAACGGAATTTCGCTTCGCTCAACATTTATCATTTAACATTTGACATTTATCATTTATAATTTGACAACAGCTTTTGCTTTTGGCTAACAGCTACGGACTAATAGCTAAAGACTTATTCTTAGTAGGAGAAATATTTATGTCAATTCTATCTCAACGTGCACAGGCATTGCAGCCGTCAGCTACTATGGCGGTATCCGCAAGGGCAAAGGAACTCAAAAGTCAGGGCGTCGATGTGATAAGTTTCGGAGCGGGCGAACCTGATTTTGATACGCCCGAACATATCAAACAAGCAGCTAAAAATGCACTCGATGCGGGCGAAACAAAATATTCCTTGCCTGTAAACGGTAAACCCGAGCTACGCGAAGCTATTGTGGAAAAATTCAAACGCGACAATAATCTCGAATACTCACCGTCGCAGGTCTGCGTGAGCTATGGCGGAAAGTGCTGTCTGTATCTCGCATTTCAGACTATTGTTGATCCGGGAGATGAAGTTATTATACAAACGCCCTATTGGGTAAGCTATCCCGAACAGGTAAAGCAGGCAGGCGGCGTACCAGTGTTCGTCGAGACCGAAGAGAAGAACGATTTCAAACTCACGCCCGAGCTGCTCGAGAGAGCAATTACCGATAAGACCAAAGTTTTGGTGCTCAACAGCCCATCCAATCCGGGCGGATTTACATATACATTCGAGGAATTGAAAGGACTGGCTGAAGTTATCGCTGATAAAGATATTATCGTATTCAGCGATGAGATGTATGATAGGCTTGTATATGACGGGACGAAGTGTACGTCAATAGCTGCTACTATGCCTGAAATGATGGAAAAGACTCTTACGTTCAATGCGATGAGCAAGACGTTTGCGATGACAGGTTGGCGATTGGGATATGTTGCCGGGCCTGAAAATATAATCAATGCGATGACAAAACTTCAATCGCAGGCAGCGAGCGCGCCAGCTGGTTTTATTCAGACAGCTGCCACCGTCGGCTTGAAGGGTGATCAGCAGTGCGTCGAAGATATGCGGAGCGAATTCCAGCGAAGAGCAAAGCGAATGTATGAACGATTGAATGAGATTCCGGGACTTTCGTGTATCAAGCCGACGGGAGCGTTTTACTGCTTTCCTAATATATCGGGTTGGTTTGGTAGGGAGCTTGCTGGCAAGAAAATCACAGGCTCACTCGATTTTTGTGCAACGTTGCTCGATGAAGCGCACGTAGCGATCGTGCCGGGCGTAGCGTTTGGCTGCGATAGCAATGCGAGATTGTCTTTTGCGACGAGTATGGAAAATATAGAAAACGGACTCAACCGCATCGAGGAATTTTTGAAAAAATATGCATAGCCTAAAGGATGATGTATGAGACAAATAATAGGTAGTTTGTGCGCTCTTGTTCTATTGACACATTGTGCTATTGCAGAAAAGACAAAAATTCCATACGCGGAAGCTGTCAAAATTTATCATCAACGGAAAATATCGACAGCTGACCTTCAACGGCAGGTAGTGATGCTCAGAGTTCAGACTCAGATAACACCTCGCTGGATCAAGCCTTACCGTCAATTAGCTGACCTTTACGATAAAATCGGTATGTTTCGCAGGGCAGTCGAGGTAGCGAGAAAGTTGGCGTCGATGAGATCTTATGACGTCGGTATTCAGCTTATGCTTATCAATCTGGAATCGCAGGACTATCAAAGCATCGAAACTCTACGAACTTATCTGCAAAAAAAACTCACACAATCGTCGCTGCCGGCGGAAGTCAAAAGTAGCTTATATTATCAGCTTGCGGAGCTTTCGTATGAAACGTTCAATAATCGCAGAGCGATAAGATATCTCAAACTTGCATTGCAGCATGCACCGGAAAATCTCAAAGCAAGTGCGCTATTGAAGCAAATTGTCGAGGAAGATCCGAAAGCATCAATAACGGAAAAATATTATCAGCGAGCAAGAGATTTGCTCGCAAGGATAATGGCTAATCCCCTCGACGCTGTCTCGCAACTTCAGCTTGCGATATTAGCAGGCAAGATGGGGAATTTTCCCCTTACGCAATTATGGTTTTCGCAGGCAGAAAAAATACGAAAGCAATTTGCACCAAAACAGACTTGGCCTGACGAGTTAATGATTCAACTCGCAGAGAGTTATTTAGCTTCGGGCAAACCGGAACAAGCAATAGAAATACTGAAGAAACTCCGAATACAATCGGTACAGTCTGATATTCTACTCGCCCTTGCATATAAACAAACAGAAAACAAACAGGCGTATGATGCTCAAATCAAAAAACTCGAAAGAGTTATCAGTCAGCCAAAAGTTTCTCCACGTCAACTCGCTACGATAGCTTTGTTTTTTACTATCTACACCGAAAACAAGGCATCGGTAGCTTTGCAGGCAATTAAAAAAATCGACATCAAAAAGCCCGAACGGTTAGCTGAAATCGCACGTGCTTTTGTGTTCCTCGAGACAAAGCAAATATCAGCTGCCGAGAATATCGCAAAGAAACTCGACAACAAAGCTGACCCATTCGTCAATCTGATAAAAATCAAATGTACGATAAGCAAAGGGAAAATCGCTGCTGCCCGAAAATTACTCACAGCCTCTCTAACAAACCTGCCGCCAGGCCCTATAAGGGATATTTTCGTAACACTCGCGAAGAAAACAGGATTGACCGAACCGCCCGTCCCCGATTTTTCGAAAACGATAGGACTGATGAAACAATTTAATAAAAGCTATCGCAAATTCGCTGAAATTTACAAAAGTGCGTGCGATGTAAAGCTGACATTGCAAGGCGAAATAGCGGAAGGTGAATTCGCATCGATAATTATCACTCTCAAAAATAAATCGAATGTGCCTTTGACGATAGGTCCGAACTGTTTTATCAATCCTGCAGTCGAGCTGCAAATAAAGGAAAGCACTTCCGATAAGATAAGATTCATCGCTTATGTACTGATTACCGCCAAACAGATTCTTCCGCCGGGCAGAAGCGTCTCTTCGGAGCTTATGCTCGAAGAAGTCGTTCCGCTGGATAGAAAAAACGCTGACAGTTGGGATGATTTTATTGCAAATCATCAACAAGCTACCACCTATATGCGTGTACAAGCGAAATTGATTTCTACAGCTTTATTAGCTAAGCCTGTCGTTTTGACCTGCGCTCAAAGCAATGAGCTTAAAGTATTCCTTCCGAAAATCGATCGTCACTCAGAAGCTATTCTCATAAGTAAGTTGAAACAGCCCATAAATGCAAATCCGTATAAACAAGCTCGACTCGCTTATTGGCTGATGAACTCGAAGGCATTGACAGAGCAGAAAGAGGCTCTGACGAATGCGATTGTAAATCAGCTTACTCTCTGCAAATCCGCA
>WFQY01000120.1 GCA_015486815.1 Phycisphaerae bacterium
ATATTAATAAAACCTCTGATTACGGAAAAGGGAACGCACCTGACGGAAAAGCGGTATGAGGGTAAAGGCGGTACCTATTGTTTTCAGGTACATCCCGAGGCGAAAAAAATTGAGATAAAGGAAGCTGTGGAAAAGATTTACAACGTTAAAGTGCTTAATGTCAGGACTGCGAATCGCGAAGGAAAGCGCAGGCGGTATCGATTAACTTTCGGTAAAACACCAAGATGGAAAAAAGCATACGTTCAGCTTCATCCGGATTATCATATAGATTTATTCTGATTATGGCAAAAAATGCAGAAAAATACAGGGAATTGATAGGTAATAAAAACGATAAAGGCAAAAAATAGGTAAAGTGAAATGGGCGTTAAACAATACAAACCGACAACACCGTCAAGGCGATTTGGTGCGGTAAATGATTATTCCGAGATAACCAGATCAAAGCCTGAAAAGTCGCTTCTTGAGCCAATCAAGAAGACAGGCGGAAGAAACCACCACGGAGTGATTACCGCAAGAGGTAGAGGCGGCGGAAATAAACGTATGTATCGGAAGATTGACTTCCGAAGAGACAAAGACGGCGTACCTGCGAAGGTTGCGAGTATAGAATATGATCCTAACCGCAGTGCATTTATAGCTCTTTTGCATTATGCGGACGGCGAGAAGAGATATATCCTTGCTCCAAAGGGACTTGAGGTAGGCGATACGGTTGAAAGCGGCGAAAATGTCGAACCGACAGCGGGTAATTGTATGCCGTTGCGAACAGTTCCGGTAGGATATGAGATACATAATATTGAAGTAAATCCGGGAATGGGCGGAAAGTTGGTAAGGTCGGCTGGTGTGGTAGCAAGGCTTGTCGGTCGTGAAGGAGATTTCGCACACGTTCAGCTGCCTTCGGGTGAGTTGAGGATGTTCAGTGTGAGATGTCGTGCGACGATTGGTCAGCTTGGCAATGCCGACCATCAGAATATTTCGCTCGGGAAAGCTGGTCGGAAGAGACATTTGGGAAGGCGTCCTCACGTTCGCGGAATAGCACAGAACCCCGTTGACCATCCGATGGGTGGTGGAGAAGGCAGGAGTAAGTCGGGTAAGCATCCGAGCTCGCCGACGGGAGTATTGGCGAAGGGTGGTCGGACTCGTAGGCGTAAAAATATGTCGAGTAAAATGATAGTCAGAAGACGTAAATCGGTACGATACGGTCTGGTAACATTGGCGAAGGCGTAAGTTGGATTTACAGGATTTATAGGATAGTAGGATAGATTGGAGAAGGTAAAATGGCAAGGTCTCTGAAAAAAGGCCCATACGTAGATGAGAAGCTGCTTGACAAGGTGTTAAAGCAGGATCAGCAAGGTTCGCATCAGGTAATACGTACGTGGTCGAGACGCTGTACTATAGTGCCTGAATTTGTCGGACATACGTTTGAAGTGCATAACGGAAAGATTTTTCACAAGGTTTTTGTTACCGAGGATATGGTGGGACATAAGTTAGGAGAGTTTTCTCTGACACGTATGTTCCGAGGACATAGCGGTTCTAAAAAGGGTAAGTAAACGATTTTGTAATTTGTAGTATTTGTAATGGGTTAAAGATATGGCTTGGAGTGCGAAACATAGATTTGCTCGTATATCACCTCGTAAGGCGAGGTTGATAATTGATATGATACGCGGAATGAAGGCGGACAAAGCGGTGGATTTGCTGCGGTTTACGCATAAGCGAGCAGCGAGTCTTGCGTTGCGAGTGCTTGAGTCTGCGATAGCAAATGCGGATGAGGCGGAAGCAGACCTCGATGCCCTTTATATCAGTGATGCACGTGTGGATGAAGGGCCGACGATGAAGCGGATTCAGCCAAAAGACAGAGGAAGGGCATTTGTAATACGTAAACGAACGAGCCATATAAAGATAGAATTGGAACAAATAAAGGAAAGTTAAAAAGCGAGGACTATTGTGGGTCAGAAAGTATCGCCAATAGGATTTAGAACGGGAATAACGCTTGATTGGAAGTCGCGCTGGTATGCACCGAGCAAGCAGGTATTCGGAGAGTGTTTGGTAGAAGATCAGCGGATACGAAAATATCTCGATCAGAAACTCAATCGGACGCCGCCTTATGCTGGTGCTGCGAAAGTGGAGATAGAGCGTACACGTGAAGAGGTTAGGGTGATAATTCACACGGCAAGGCCTGGTTTGGTGATCGGTCCTCGCGGAGCGGAAGTGGATAAATTGCGAGGTGAGTTGGAAGACCTTACCGGTAGGAAAGTTAATGTGGAAATACAGGAGATAAATAATCCTGACCTTGATGCGAAACTCGTGGGTGAGGCGATATCGGAACAGCTTCGTCGTAGGGCAAGTTTTCGCAGGGTGATGAAACAGCGATGCGAAGCTGCGATGTCAGCTGGCGCTAAGGGGATAAAGATAATTTTGAGCGGTCGGCTTGGCGGAGCGGAGATGGCAAGGCGTGAGACTCAGATTATGGGTTCGATTCCGCTGCAGACGTTGCAGGCTAATGTCGATTACGCCTATTCGATAGCGAGAACTACCTACGGAGTGATAGGTGTTCGTGTATGGATATACAAAGGGATGTTCGGCGAAGAGGTAGCAGAGTCGCCGAAGCCGAGTTTCGGTCGAAGAGGAAGAAGATAGTTATTAAGAGATTGCGGATTGCGGATTGTGGATTGCGGATTGTGGATTGCGGATTGTGGATTGCGGATTGCGGATTGCGGATTGAGGATTGTGGATTGCGGATTGTGGATTGCGGATTGCGGATTGAGAAATTGTATATGATTATTGGTAAATAGACAGTTGTGTGGAAATAGCATTAAAAATCGGTAAGTTTGAGTAAGATAAAGAGATTTACTGGAGTATGAGCTATGGCATTAATGCCTAAAAGAGTGAAATATCGAAAGTTCCAGAAAGGAAGAGTCAAAGGCAAAGCTACGCGTGGTAATCGCGTATCTTACGGTGAATACGGGATACAGGCGTTGGAAGCTGGCAGGATAAGCAATAGGCAGATAGAAGCGGGCAGAATGTCAGCGACTCATTACCTTCACCGTGAAGGTAAAGTATATATAAGAATATTTCCTCATAAGTCGGTAACATCTAAGCCATTGGAAACACGAATGGGTAAAGGTAAAGGTGAAATTGATCATTGGATAGCGGTGGTAAAGCCGGGAACGATACTTTATGAAATAGGTGGAGTGGATAAAGAGACGGCACGAGCGGCATTTGCGAGAGTTGCTCATAAGATGCCTATAAAGACAAGATTCGTTACGCGGTCTCATACGGTATGAAGCAATTTATAATTTATAATTTATAATTTACAATTTATAATTTGTGGTTTGTGGTTTTGGTAATCGGCACGAGTGATAAAAGGATAGAACGATGAAGATAAATGAGATAAGAGAACATAGCACCGAAGAGCTTCAGAATCTTTTGGAAGAGAGCAGGAGAAGGCTTTTCGATTTGCGTTCGCAGGCGGTAACGGAGAAGCTCGAAAATCCTTCGCTGCTGACTAAGACGCGACGAGATATAGCGAGGATACTGACAGTCCTGCGTGAACGTCAGATAAAGGATATCGAATCGAAGATGCATCATCTGGAAAAAGAACACGCGGGTAGTGTATAGAATTAAGGGAATAAGAGATGATATCAGAGCAGAAAACGGGAACGGAAAAAAAGCAAAAGCGTGGGCAAAGGCGTATGTGCCAAGCGGTGGTTGTCTCGGATAAACGAGACAAGACGATAAAAGTGGTAGTGGAATCGCTGGTCAAGCATCCGCGTTACGGTAAGTATATACATCAGCGAACGACAATGCACGTGCACGATGAGAATAATGATGCGCGTGTAGGTGATAAAGTTGAAATAATTGAGAGCAGGCCGATTTCAAAGACGAAGAATTGGCGTCTGGTCAGAGTGGTGGAAAGAGCGGAAGTATAGCGTTGAATGGAATCAGCTTGGAGAAAGAGTTATGATTCAGTTGCAAACAATGTTGGATGTAGCGGATAACACCGGAGCTAAACGGATGATGTGTATCCGAGTTCTTAAGGGTTCGACCTCGGGACGAGGAAAAAAGACACTTAAGACGGCAGGTCTCGGTGATATAGTAGTTTGTGCGGTAAAGCGAGCGTTACCTTCGGGTGATGTTAAAGAAGGCGATGTTGTTAAAGCGGTTGTGGTTCGAGCCAAAAAGCCTACCAGACGTGTTGACGGTAGTTATGTTCGATTTGATTCGAACGCAGCTGTGATAATTGATAATGAGAAGAATCCTCGCGGGACTCGAATTTTCGGGGCTGTAGCGAGGGAATTACGGGAAAAGAACTTTACAAAGATAATATCATTAGCAAGCGAGGTAGTATAGCTGTGCGTGTAATAAAAGGTGATACGGTAGAAGTATTGACGGGATCGCAGGCAGCTGCTGAAAGGCCTGGTAGGGTGCGAGGTAAGGTGCTTCGCGTTCTGCCGAGAGAAGGCAAGGTAGTTGTCGAGGGAGTAAACCGCAGGTACAAGCATGTTAGGCAGTCTCAACGTTATCCGCAAGGTGGCAGAATTCAGCGTGAGATGCCAATAGATATTTCCAACGTTATGCCTGTGTGTCCGAACTGTGATAAGGGAGTTCGGGTTAGCTATCGTATAAATGAAGACGGCTCGAAAGAACGCGTCTGTCGAAAGTGCGGAACGGTATTGCATCAGATTACAAAGCCAAAGAGTGGTTAAAAGATAAGAGAGTGGAACAATGGCGAGAGTACTGGAAAAATACAAAAATGAAATATTGCCTGCATTGCAGTCGGAGCTTGGAATAGATAATCCGCTTGCTGTGCCGAGATTAAAGAAGATAGTAGTCTCGATGGGCATAGGCAGAGCAACTCAAAACAAGCAGATGCTCGAAGTGGCATCGAATGAACTTGCGCTGATTACCGGTCAAAAGCCTGTGGTTTGTAATGCGAGAAAGAGTGTCTCGAATTTCAAATTACGTCAGGGAATGCCCATAGGATTGAAGGTTACGCTTAGAGGTAAGCGAATGTATGAATTTCTGGATAGGCTTATAAGCGTGGTTATTCCGCGTGTTCGTGACTTTCGCGGTTTGAGCCCTCGGGCATTCGATGGGCACGGTAATTATAGTCTTGGCTTGACCGAGCAAACGGTATTTCCGGAAGTTCCGATCGATAAGGTTCAATTTCAGCAGGGTATGAATATAACGATAGTAACGTCTGCGAGGAATGATGAGCAGGCATATAAGCTGATGGAAAAGTTAGGTATGCCTTTTAGAAAGTAATAGAAAAGCAACAGAAAATAAACAAGAGGAGTAAAGATGGCGACAAAAGCCTGGATGGAAAAATTGAAACGTGAGCCGAAGTTTAAGGTTCGAAAGATTACGCGATGCGAACTGTGCGGCCGATCGCGTGCGGTGTATAGGAAATTTAAGATATGCCGAATCTGTTTTCGGACATTGGCGAACGAAGGTAAGATACCGGGAGTGAAAAAGGCAAGTTGGTAAACATAAGTTTGGGACAAAGAGGATTGGTTGTTTATATAGTCGATGCAGATGCTAATGCATCGTCTGGGAGTGCAATATGAGTCTGTCGGATCCAGTTGCAGATATGCTAACACGAATACGAAACGGTGTGATGGTTAATGCTAAGAATGTAACCATTAAATCGAGCAAGATATGTGTCAATATTGCCCGCGTACTCAGAGACGAGGGATTTATTGAAGATTATAGCGTGATAGATGATGGTAAACAGGGACTATTACGAGTAACGCTGAAATACGGTTCTAACGGAGAGCCTGTGATTCAGCAGCTTAAGCGAGAGTCGAAGCCCGGAAAGCGGGTATATCGCGGAGTACGTGAGCTTCCTCGTGTACTCGACGGTTTGGGAGTAGCTATCGTCTCGACGAGCAAGGGTGTGATGAGCGATAAACAAGCCCGCGAAAATAACGTAGGTGGTGAGTTAATCTGTACAGTTTATTAATATAAGGGCAAAACAGAGATGTCCAGAATAGGTCAAAAACCAATACAAATACCGGGAAATGTCAAAGTTAGCATTTCCGATAGAACTATTGTCGTCGAAGGTCCGAAAGGGAAACTCGATTATCGATATCAGCCTGAAGTCGAAGTAAACTATGACGAGCAGGCGAAAGAAATCAGAGTTACCCGTAACGGAGACTCCAAACGAGCGAGGGCTTTTCACGGATTGACACGGGCACTGATAGCAAATATGGTTACGGGAGTAACCGAAGGATATAGCAAGACAATAGAAATCTACGGGACAGGATTCGGTGTTAAGCAGGAAGGCAAAGATATTGCAATCAACGTAGGGTTCGCTAACGTTGTGAAACTGCCGATACCTGCGAATGTAACGGTAACGATAGAGACTCCTCAGTCGCGGTCGAATACAAGTCCTGCGGTGTTTACGCTATCGGGTCCTGATAAGCAGACAATAGGCGAATTCGCAGCGGAAATACGTAGTATCAAACCGCCTGAGCCTTATAATGGCAAGGGAATAAGATATAAAGATGAGCATATACGTCGTAAGGTTGGTAAGGCACTTGCGGGAGCAGGTGGATAAGAGGATTGAATAAATTGAATAATCGGATAAGAGACTATGGATAACATACACTTAAAAAACAAACGTAATTGGCGTCGTAAAATGCGAGTGAGAAATAAGGTTTCCGGTACGTCCGAGCGTCCGAGACTGTCGGTGTTTCGTTCGCATAAACATATTTATGCACAACTGATAGATGACCTTGCAGGAAAAACCATCTGCTGTGCATCGTCGGTAAATAAGGAAATATCCGAACAGATAAAGCACGGCGGTGATATAAAAGCGGCAGAGCTTGTCGGAACACTGTTAGCTCAGCGTGCGGTTATGAAGGGCGTCAAAAAAGTTGTTTTTGACAGAGGACCTTATAAATATCACGGTAGGGTTAAGGCATTAGCGGATTCTGCGAGAAAGGCAGGTTTGGAGTTTTAATTATGACGCAAGAGTCAATAACACAAATACCACTGGTAGAAGAACAACATCCGATAGAAGAAACGGTTGTCCGTATCTATCGTTGTACAAAGGTTGTCAAAGGTGGACGAAGATTTTCGTTCGCTGCTTTGGTTGTGGTCGGAGACCGTAATGGCGTTGTCGGTGTAGGGTATGGCAAGGCGAATGAAGTGCCCGCTGCTGTTGAAAAGGCGACGAAAGACGCAAGAAAGAATATGCACCCGATAGCTCTTAAAGGTCGAACTATCTCGCATAGAGTTTGGGGCAGATATGGTGCGAGCAAGATTTTGCTTCTGCCCGCTCGTGAGGGAACTGGAGTTATCGCAGGGTCGGCACCGCGAGCGGTTCTCGAGCTTGCTGGTGTACACGATGTTTTGACTAAATCGTACGGTTCGAATTCCGCTAAGAATTTGGTCAAGGCGACACTCGACGGATTGCTTAAACTTCGTTCGCAAGCTAAGGTTGAAAAGTTGAGAGGAGTGAAGTTGGGATGATGCTCAATGAAATAAAAGCAGGCAAGGTGGCTCGTAATAAGCCCCGCAAACGTATCGGACGCGGTGAATCAAGCGGTTGGGGTAAAACCTCAGGCAGAGGCCATAAGGGTGAAGGTCAACGTGCAGGCTCGAGTGGGCCGATCATTTTCGAGGGCGGAAGAACGCCTTACTTCAGGAAGATACCGAAGAGAGGATTTTCGAATTTCCTGTTCAAAAATAGGTATAGGGAAATCAATATAGGTCGGCTTGAAGAAAGATTCGATGCGGGCGAGACCGTCGAGCCTGAAACTCTTTTGGCTAAGGGTTTGATAGGTGATATAAAGGAAAAGGTAAAGATACTGGCGAAGGGTAAGTTAAGTAAGTCGCTAACGGTAAAAGCTCATAAATTCAGTTCATCTGCCGAGCAGGCAATTACTCAGGCAGGTGGCAAGGTGGAGGTAATAGGTTAGTGTTTAAAGCCCTTATCAACATATTCAAAATACCGGAACTGCGAAATAAAGTCCTGTTTACTGCGCTGATGCTCGCTATATATCGCATAGGATTTCATATTCCGCTGCCTGGCGTTGATCAGACTCAGATTGCGGAACACTTTCAGCGTCAATCGGGGGCCGCTGGTCGGTTGGCTGAATATTTTGCGGTATTCACCGGTGGTTCGCTAAAACAGAGTACGATATTCGGCTTGGGAATTATGCCTTATATCTCCGCATCGATTATATTTCAGCTGTTGCTGACCGTTGTGCCTGCGTTGGAAAAGCTTCATAAAGAAGGCGAGACGGGTAGGCGGAAGATACAGGAATATACGCGTTATGCGACGGTGCTTTTGTGTTTGATACAGGCATCGTTTTGGATGCGATATATATCAGCGAGGGGGCTTGTGTATAAGGAATACGCTGGCTCGATGCTGTTTTGGATAGTCGGGGTTTTTACACTCACGACGGGTACGATATTTTTGATGTGGCTTGGAGAGCAGATAGACGAATACGGAATAGGAAACGGTGTGAGTCTTATCATTACAGCGGGAATTATCTCGCGTATTCCACGGGCAATAATTCTCGTGGGTAAGAGTGCGACATTGAAAGTAGCTGCCGTTCAGCCGGGGCAGATAGGTCCGACAAAAATTATCTTTCTCATATCAGCGTTTGTGTTTGTAGTGGCGGGTTCGATACTTATTACTCAGGGGCAAAGACGAATACCGATTCAGCAGGCAAAGCAAATGCGTGGTAGGCGGATTTATGGCGGAATTCGTCATTATCTACCGCTGAGAGTAAATCACGGCGGGGTTATGCCGATTATTTTTGCATCGAGTTTGCTTTTGTTTCCCGATTTGATATTTAGTTCGCTATCACAGGCATTCAGGTCTAACTTCCTTGCATTTTTAGCGACTTCATTTAGGCCTGGCGAATATATTTATACTGTAACATACGTAGCGATGGTGTATTTCTTTGCATATTTCTGGACGACGGTTCAGTTCCGCCCGAAAGAGATGGCGGAGCATCTGCGTGATAGCGGAAGTTTCATTCCGGGTCTTAGGCCTGGCAAACGAACGGAAGAATATCTGGAAAGGGTTATGGAACGTATTACCTATGCTGGAGCAGCATTTTTGTCTATAATTGCTGTTATACCCTCATTGGTTGCAAAATGGATGAATATCCCGTTTGCAGTGTCAGCGTTTTTGGGAGGAACGGGACTTCTAATCGTTGTTTCGGTACTGCTTGATTTTGTTCAGCGTGTAGAGGCGAATCTGATAATGCGTAATTATCCGGGATTCCTCTCATCAAGCGGTGCGGGAAGGATAAAGGGAGCTTATGGGTAAGGTTAATTTAATATTATTGGGTCCGCCCGGTGCGGGCAAAGGAACGCAAGCTAAGAGATTGGTCGAACGGTATCCGCTGGTGCATCTCTCAAGCGGTGATATGCTCCGTGCGGAACGAGCCGCGGGTAGTGAGCTCGGAAAGAGCGTACAGAGTTTTATGGATTCGGGTAAACTCGTTCCGGATGAGCTTGTAACGGAAGTTGTTATTTCGCGAATCAAACGCGAACTTTCGGCAGGCGATAAGGGCGTTTTGCTTGACGGTTTTCCGAGAACTGAGCAGCAGGCAAACGACCTTGCAAAAGCGATGGAACAAATAAATGAAAAGATAGACGCTGTTATTGATCTTCAGCTCGATAGCAAAGTTATAGTTGAGAGGATGGCTGGCAGAAGAAGCTGCCCGAAGTGTGGCAGAGTATATCATCTGAAAGCCAATCCACCTAAGAATGATAATATGTGTGATGATTGCAACGTCGAGTTGATACAGCGGCCTGACGATAAGGAAGAGGTTGTAAGAAAACGGATAGCTGTTTATGAAGAGCAGACAGCGATACTTGAGGATTTTTATCGCAAGGTTGGTATTCTGAAAGTTGTAGATGCTGCTCAGGATATAGATAGCGTATCCGAATCGATTTTTAAAATAATAGATCAGATAATCGAAAATTGAAGAGACCCCGTGGATGGCTATTAAAATAAAAACGCAGGCAGAGATTGAGAAGATGAGGCAGGCTGGCAGGATTGTCTGGCGTGTTCTTGAGCGAGTGGGCAAGATAATCAAGCCGGGTGTAACGACAGGCGAGCTTGACAGAGAGGCGGAGAAGATGATAGTCTCTCTGGGTGGAAAGGCACTGTTCAGAGGAGTACCCAATCCGAGAGCTGGATATCCGTTTCCTGCGTGTATCTGCGTTAGTATAGACAACGAAGTCGTCCACGGAATACCGTCCGACAAACGGGTGCTCGAAGAGGGTCAGATAGTAAGCATTGATTGTGGCGTTCGATATGAAGGATATTGCGGCGATGCAGCTGCTACTTTCGCTGTCGGTGAAGTTTCGGACGCTAAGCGTAAGTTGATGGCGGTTACCAAACAGACGCTTGAGATTGCGATAGAAAATATCAAGCCTTCTATACGGTGGAGCAAGATAGCAGCGAAGATGCAATCGTATGTCGAAAAACACGGATTCGCCGTTGTAACGGATTTTGTCGGTCATGGAATCGGAAAAGAGATGCACGAAGACCCGAAAGTACCGAACTTTGTTTCGAATGAACTATTGAAAAATGATATAGTACTTGAGCCCGGAATGGTAATAGCTGTCGAACCGATGGTCAATATGGGAACATCGTCTGTCCGATACGGGAAAGATGGATGGACTATTTTAACGGCTGACAATTTGCCTTCTGCGCATTTTGAGCATAGTATTGCTGTAACGCAAGACGGTGCAAGCGTATTGACGGACGGGAAATAGATAATAGATATAGGCATTAGTGATTAGGTATCAATCAAATTTTACAAAATATTGAGCGAAGGAAACAATATGGGCAAGCAGGATGCGATAAGAGTTGAAGGCATCGTAAAAGACGCATTGCCCAACGCAATGTTTAAGGTCGAGATAACCATAGGCGACAAGAAGCATATGGTACTCGCACACGTTTCGGGCAAGATGCGTATGCATTTTATACGTATTTTACCGGGTGATAAGGTGGTTGTCGAAATATCGCCTTATGATTTCAGCCGCGGACGAATAGTAACCCGCGGATGACGGATGTTTTGGACGGATGTTTTGCAGGAGAATTAGCAATGAAAGTAAGAAGTTCGGTAAAGCGAATATGCGAAAATTGTAAGATTATTCGCAGAAGAGGCGTAATAAGAGTGATATGCTCTGATCCGAGACATAAACAGAGACAGGGCAAATAGGAATTGATTTTTAGGAGAACAAAAATATGCCGCGTGTAGCAGGAGTTGAAATTCCGGATAACAAGCCGATCCGAATATCGTTGGGATATATATTTGGCATAGGTCCGAAGAATGCGCAGGATATTCTCGAACAAGCTGGAATAGACGGTCAGATTCGAGCTAATAAGCTTACGGACGAGCAAATAAGTCAAATATCATCTATAATTGACAGGGATTATGCTATCGAGGGTCAGCTTCGTCGGCAAATATCGCAGAATATAGCTCGGCTTCGTGAAATAAATTGTTATCGCGGTTTGAGGCATAGAAGAGGCCTACCGGTGAGAGGTCAACGAACACGGACTAATGCTCGTACGCGTAAAGGACCTAAGAAGACAGTAGCAGGTAAGAAAGGTGTAAAGGAGATGCATCGTGGCTAAAAGACAGGGAACAAGACGGAAAATCAGACGAACGGTGCCTCATGCGGTTGCACATATAAAATCGACATTTAACAATACGATAATAACGATAACCGACCTTAACGGAGAAGTTCTGTGCTGGGCGTCAGCAGGTACTTCGGGTTTTAAGGGTGCGAGAAAAAGCACTCCGTTCGCTGCTCAGCGTGCAGCGGAACAAGTGGCAGCTGTTGCTAAAAAGCACGGTGTTTCGGAGCTTGAGATTAAAGTCAAAGGCCCGGGTTCGGGTAGAGAGTCGGCAATTACCGCATTGCAGGCAGCTGGTATGAGAATACATACCATAGAAGATGTAACTCCGCTGCCTCATAACGGATGTCGTCCGAGAAAGAGAAGAAGGGTATAGTAAATAAATTTTGGTGAGAGTAAAAATATGAGTAGAACATTATCTCCATCTTGCAAACAATGTCGTCGTGAAGGCATAAAACTTATGCTTAAGGGTTTTCGTTGCTATACCGCCAAATGTGCAATGGAACGCCAGGGGCATAATAATCCTCCCGGTGTTCATGCTTGGCGTCGTGGTAAAAGCAGCGAATATGCAGTAAGATTGCGTGAAAAGCAAAAAGTTAAGAGATATTATGGCGTGTTTGATAAACAGTTTATGATATATTTCCGGATGGCGGAGCGATCTAAAGGCAATACTGCAACCAATTTGCTTACGTTGCTCGAACGCAGGCTTGATAATGTGGTTTGTAAGCTCGGGTTTGCCCCTGCGAATAAGTCGGCACGTCAGCTTATAATACACGGGCATATATATGTAAACGGCAGAAAACTCGACCGACCGGGATATCTGGTACAGGTCGGAGATAAAATCACGGTCAAACCTTCGGAAAAGTCAGCTAAACTCGTCAAAAGTTATATCGAGCTTGACCCGAACCGTCCGGTGCAGGGCTGGCTTGAGTCTGACCGAACTAAATTAGAAGGTATCGTAAAGGCTCTTCCAACACGGGATGACGTCCAAATTCCGATTGAAGAGCAGTTAATTGTAGAATTGTGCAGTAGATAATATAAAACGGAGGCTCCGTAATGCGAATACGTTGGCGCGGATTAGAATTACCGTCTCAAGTTGTAATAGACAAATCGGTATCGAACGAAACATTCGGTCGGTTCGTCATAGAACCATTTGAAAGAGGATTCGGTACAACCGTAGGAAATTCTCTTCGCAGAGTGCTACTATCGAGTCTTGAAGGTGCATGTGTTACTTCCGTAAAGATTGTAGGCGCACCCCACGAATTTACTTCGCTCGAAGGAGTGCTTGAAGATGTTACGGATATTGTGCTTAACGTAAAATCTTTGATAATCAAGATGGATGATCCGGGCCCGAAGTATATTAAAGTTGTCAGGGAAAAAGCTGGTCAGGTTAAAGCGGGCGATATAGAAGCGGATCCTTCGATCGAGATACTCAATCCTGAGCTTGTATTGGCGACGCTTACGAGCGATATCAAATTTGAGATGGAAATGAAAGTGGAAACGGGCAGAGGTTTTGTTACCGCTGCTGAGCGGACAAACGAAGAAAAGAAGATTGGTGTTATACCTATCGACGCAATCTATTCTCCGGTACTGAGAGTGAGATATCAGACGGAAGAAACACGCGTCGGTCAGAAAACCAATTACGATAGGCTGATAATGGAAATATGGACTAAAGGGACAGTAAGTCCGGAGATGGCGTTAGTCGAAGCTGGCAAAATATTACGTAAGCATCTGAATCCGTTTGTTCAGCTTGCTGAGCCCGGCGAAGAGACAGCTGTCGTCGAACCGGAAGAACTTGCGGAAGAACCACATGAACAGCAACAGCAGACAGTCGATGAAGATTTAAAGAAGAAGCTACAGATGAATGTTCAAGAACTCGATCTGTCTGTTCGAGCGGTGAACTGTCTGGAATCCGCTAATATCACAACGGTAGCTCAGCTTGTTCAGCATACGGAATCCGATCTGCTTAAAGTCAGAAGTTTCGGTAAAACTTCGCTTCGTGAAGTAAAACGTCGGTTGGCTGAACATGGCCTGTCGCTCGGTATGTCGGTACCGGACGATATTGCCCCGAAGAACGATGAGTAGAAATGTTAAATGAGGAATAAGCAATGAGGCATAGAATAGCAGGTAAAAAATTATCAAGAGACAGCGAACACAGAAAGGCATTGCGGCGGAATTTAGCTGCCTCTCTGTTTATACACGGGAAAATTAAAACGACAGAACCTCGTGCAAAATTTGTCAGGAGCTTCGCTGAGCGACTAATCACTATCGCGAAAAAAGGCGACCTTAACGCCCGAAGACGGGTTATCGCTTTGTTGCAAGACAGATTTATCGTTGATGAAGAAGAAACCGATGTAAAGCGTAGCAAGAGCTTTAAGGTTGTAAAGGCTCCTCGGCTTGTTCAAAAACTGTTTAATGAGATAGCACCGAAATACGCTGATAGACCAGGCGGTTATACACGTATTGTTAAGCTACCTCAGCGTCGTCTCGGCGATGGTAGTCCACTTGTGTATCTCGAGCTAATTGATCCGGAAGAAGAAAAGCCCGAGCATAAAACGGATTCATCCATCAGCAGGAGAAAAAAAGCTCAAAGCAGAATTCAGATGATGAATAAACTTTTGAAACAGTCGGGGAAGTCTTCCGCTGATACCGCTACAAAGGCGGAAACCAAGTCTGCCCAAGAAGCACAACCGCAGGAACAACCGGAGCAACAAGTTCCGCAGGATGAGCAGTCAAATCAGCCCACTGATGTCGAGCAGAGCGGTCAGCAGGATGAAAAAAGTTCCGAAGAATGATATTTTGCAAATAATAAGAAAAGAGCTGGCG
>WFQY01000121.1 GCA_015486815.1 Phycisphaerae bacterium
AGACAAAGACTTAGTATTTATTATACATACTTATAATTATATTTTTGAGAGGAGTTCACGGATGAATGCGAAAACAATCGAGCAAAAATTGGCTGACCGTATGGGTTATTTTGAATCGGGAAGGAAGCGTCTGCCCGTAAACCTTACCCCTAATGCATTAAAGGTGCTGCAATCGCGGTACTTAAAGAAGGATAAAGACGGAAACGTAATCGAAACGCCCGAAGAGATGTTCGCTCGTGTTGCAAGTACAATTGCTTCCGTCGAAGCGAGATATGGCGTAACTCCTGCGGAGATAGAAGAGATCGAGACGGAATTTTATAATCTGATGATCTCGACGAAATTCATGCCTAACAGCCCGACTCTTATGAACGCTGGCAGGGAAATGGGAATGCTAAGTGCCTGTTTTGTCCTGCCTGTAAAGGATAGCGTCTATGATATATTCGAATCTATCAAGCATACAGCTTTGATACAAAAGGCAGGCGGCGGAACGGGATTTGCATTCGATCAGCTCAGACCGACGGGCGACTATATCAAAAGCTCGGGTGGCACGACGAGCGGACCTATAAGTTTTTGGCGGGCATTTTCCGAAGCTACCAATGCCATTCAGCAGGGTGCGTTTAGACGTGGTGCAAATATGGGAATGATGAATATACATCATCCCGATATTCTGAAATTTATCCATGCGAAACAAGACCTTTCGCAATTCACAAATTACAATATTTCGGTAAAGATTACAGATAGTTGGATGAACGAATTTTTGGAAAATCCACAGTCCCCGCACGTTGTGATAAATCCGCGTACGGGAGAGGAATATTATATCCCCAAAAATATCGATATTTGGGAATACGATGTACGTACTCTTATTCCACGACGAACCGAAGAGGGAAAAATCCGAGCGGTCGAATCAACCTCGGTTTATACCAAAGCTGATTTGTGGAATCTCATTGTACGCAATGCACACGCAACGGGTGAGCCCGGTATTGTCTTTATCGACAGAATCAATAGGGATAATCCGACACCGCAGGTCGGTCGAATAGAAGCGACCAATCCGTGCGGTGAGCAGCCGCTGCTTCCTTACGAAGCCTGCAACTTAGGCAGTATAAATGTCGGATATTTCGTAAAAGACGTTGCAGGCCAGGCGGTTTTCGACTGGGAAGCATTAAAGGAGACGGTCGAGCTATCTGTTCGGTTTTTAGATAATGTAATCGATGCAAATAAGTATCCGCTTGAGCAGATAACGCAGATGTGCAAAGCCAACCGAAAAATTGGTCTGGGTGTGATGGGTTTTGCCGACGCACTCTTTAAGCTTGGTATTGGCTATAATACGGAGCAAGCTATCGAATTCGCTGAACAACTGATGAAGTTCATCAACGATTCCGGTCATCAAGCCTCCGAACAACTCGCCAAACAAAGAGGAAGATTTCCCAACTGGGAAGGTAGCATTTGGGATACCAAATACGACCGTCCGATGAGAAACGCTGCTGTTACTACGATAGCTCCTACCGGCACGATTAGTATGCTTGCGAATTGTTCAAGCGGTATCGAGCCGTTGTTTAGTTTGGTGTTTTTCAGGAACGTCCTGAAAGAGCGCAAGGATTCTAAACCTATGGTAGAAGTAAATCCGACATTTCTGAAAATCAGTAAGGAGCGAGGATTCTTTGACGAAAAAGTCATGGAAGAAATAGCGGAAAAAGGTTCTATTCAGCATATAGCTGGTATTCCGGATGACGTCAAAAAAGTCTTTGTCTGTGCACATGATATTGAGCCTATTTGGCATCTTAAGATGCAGGCAGCATTTCAGAGGCACTGTGATGCAAGTATATCGAAAACAATAAACTTCCCCCATAATGCGACGGTGGAGCAGGTAGATGAAATATATAAGCAGGCTTACAAGTTCGCTTGTAAGGGAATAACGGTATATCGCGATGGCTGTCGTCAACACCAACCGATGGCAACCAAAAAAAGTGAGAAATCCACTGGTGGAAGGCAGGGGGCGGTAATGGAGAAAGACCGCACGGAAGCGCCCGCCCCCAAACAATTTGAGCCTGTTTCCGTACCCGAATATCTGCCTGCTATCAGAATCCGCCAAGTTACCCCCTTCGGACATATGCACATAAGCATTACCGTTGACCCGAAAAGGCAGAAAGAATTGGAAGTATTTGCTCAGTTGGGTAAAGGCGGAGACATAGCTGCTTCTGACCTCGAAGCTATATGCAGAATGATTTCTCTGTTCCTGCGTTCGGGTGGAAGTTTGAAGCACGTAATAGATCAGCTAAAAAATATCGGTTCGAGCTTGACCATCCCGAGTAAGGGTGGTAGAATTATGAGCCTTGGAGACGGACTCGCGAAAGCCCTTATGAGGTATCAGCGAGCGAAGGAGCGATTCGGAATACAGGCAATTTTGCTTGGAGAAGCGGATTTGGCCGACATTGATAAACCTGCAACCTCGACGAAAGTCAGTGGTAAAATAGGAGGAAACGGGAATAATGGCGGAAACGGAGGTTCGCTTGCCGCATATAAAATTAAATGCCCTGAATGCGAAGGGGTCTTGACTTTCGAAGAAGGATGCGTAAAATGTCATAGTTGCGGTTATGCACAATGTTAGATGGTTTATGGTCGGTGGAAGGCCTACAAAGGAGTGGTACGAGGTCGGGTTTTTCATTGACACAGTTTTGTAAAAATTATTAATAATTCAAATTGTTAGAAAAATGTTAAAAATTTGTGAAAAAAGTGTTGACAAATTTCTAAATTGTTTTATATTTTCTTTAAAGTTTTTTGGG
>WFQY01000122.1 GCA_015486815.1 Phycisphaerae bacterium
CATCTTCCATACCCGTACCTGCAAGCACTTGACCGTCAGCGGTAATAATATCATCACCTTCTAATACGGAGAACGACCCGCCCGATGGCTTTTCGACCCACAACAGGTTTCCGATGTAATGTCCTTTACCCTCGACGGAAAGTATCTGGTGATATTGTTGACCTGCTGTTGTAACTTCCGTAGATAAAGCTGTATGCAAATAGGCTTCGGTTGAATTCACCGCACGTTCCAGATATTCTGTTTTGGTGCTGTCAATAGATATCGGATTATCACTGCTATTGTACAATTCTACGGATATGCCTTTGCGATATGGCATCGGCAGATAGCAATAAAAGCCATCATCGGAATTCGTTCCCATCGGAAGCGATTTATACGCTGCACGTCCGTATCCCGCTCCGAAGAAATGAGCTACGGGGACATCGATAGCATAATTTGTATCATTGTCATATTTTATTCGCAATCTGAGATTTTCGAGTTCCGAATCGCTTGCACTATCCATTTTAATTGCCAGTTTTCTTATTGCTCCCGAGCCGTTTATCGAAGCTAAGTTAACAGCAGAATGTCCCGAAACTGATAAGCCTGTATTGGCTAACGTTGTTGCTCCGGAAGCTGACCCCGCAGGATTGCTACCGAGATTGTTTAACATTGAGTTTACTTTATTACGCTGGGCTTGTTCAGAGGACGTAAGAGTTCCGGTATAACTTTGTGACGGACCTCCGACGGAAAACAAATGATAGCCATATTGATAATAATGTCGATTAGATGAAAAGCCGCTATCCGGTAATACCTTATTAACTGTTTCGATTTTTAACGAATGAGCAAAAGGAATTGGCTCATAAAGTACCTGTCCTCCCGAAGCGGTTGTTACAAGTGGCCCGTTCATATAGCTATAGTTTCCGCTTAATATTGTCTTGGAGTCGGTATCTATTCTCGGTGCGGTCTCGCCATCGAAATACATTCTGACAGCGAATTGTTTTTTTGCTGTCAGATGGGGCATCCAAAAGCGAGTGATAACGCCCGAGCCGGTAAGTGTCTTTACCGTACAAGTTATTTCACTTTTTTGCAGGCCTGTGGGATATTCGTATTGACTGTAGTCTGCATTGCCTCCCGCTCGGTCATAGCTGCTGGCGAGTCCTGCTGCTACATTTGTTTTGAGTTGTGGCAGCTTATCCCAGTTAGCGAGATTATCATAACCCCAATCGGCAAGACACGGAGATAACACGGCTAATATAATTACAATCGCAATGGATATGCCTATTCGCATTTTTTCATTCCTCCTTTTCCCTAATCTTCTCAACAGACAGGTCCATCGTATCTTTTAACGTCGAAAATTGCAAATCAATATTACATTTTGGGAATTTTGAATTTTTTGTAATGTGTTGTAAATACTCTTTTTATTTAGCCAAAAGCTAATGGCTAATCGAAGCATAGGGGTAAACAATGCACGAGATAGTTTTGAAGCCATCTACCGCATAAGATCCTCGAAATGGTGAAGGGGTTCGATTCGAAAGATATAATTACTCAAACTGACCGATTTGTGAAAAGTTTTTCCCACTAAGCTTACAGTGCTGCATAACAGCCGAGGTTCATCTCCTTTGCTTTTCGGTAAATATGGTGTCCGATGCAAATATCATGGGCACCCAACCCCACCAAAACCGTTAATATCCGCTCAGTATCGCTTTTCCTGCCTTCCTTGTTCCCTGCGACAACATTTCCCAATTCCGTAGAAATATCACTTTCGGAAATTTTGCTGTCCTCCACCAGTTGTTTCAGCTCGCCCCGATGAGATGCCTGTGCCCAGCTATCGACGATAATCTTATCCGCGGATAATGCAAAATTGTCCTCAACCTGTTGAAACGACCCCATCGCCAAAACCAATGCTCCCGGAGATATCCAATCTTCTTTAACAAAAGGTTTTTTCGCCGTAGTTACCAATACAATCACATCAGATTCTCTGACGGCATTTTCAGCCTTCGGAGAATCCACCAACACAGCGGAAACTTCCTTACTCATTTCATCAATAAATGTTTTTCGATGCTCTTCCGAGATATCCACCACGAACGCGGTAAGGTTCTTATATACAAGATCGAAACATCTGAGACAGTTGCGTCCCTGCTCGCCAGCACCAATAATCGTTATTTTTCTGAGGTCTTTTCTCGCCATATATTTACTCGCTACCGCAGCAGAAGCTCCCGTACGAAGATTGGTAATCAGCGACCCATCCATAACCGCCAAGGTCTGTCCCGTTTTCGTATCAGTCAGAATAATAGCACCCTGAATATAAGCTCCTCCTGTTTTGACATTCTCGCCGAACCCGCCAATCCATTTAATCCCCGCAGCGTTCGACGAAACAAGATATGCCGGCATTGCATTACACCACGAGGAATACCCGCTTCGCGACATATCGAGATTGATTTTTGCCGGCTGAACTATATTACCCTCTCCCCACTCCCTGAAAACATACTCCACCTTTTCCAACACATCCTTCGCTGTTATACATTTCTGAACTTCCGACCGTGATAAAATTAATGTCTTCATATTGTCGCCTTTCTCATAATCCTGAAATTCCCCATAAATAACCGCTCCGCATCGGAACATCATTCTCACCCGCATAAATCGTACCGTCAGGCAGTACAACGAGGTCATCTGCCTGCCAGCTGTCATCGGGCGGTTTCAAAATCACCCACTTGCAGGCGAATCAAAATCGATTATCGAATATAAACAAATATCACGTTTTTTCCCTTTTGCAAGCTTGTTTTTGGTAATGGGTCAGTTTTTTCTGTTTTTAACCCATTCGTCGTTTTCTTGTCATCCTGAACTCGTTTCAGGATCTCACACAGACGAGATGCTGAAATACATTCAGCATGACAGAAAATAAACTTGTGCTCAACTTGATTGGGTATTC
>WFQY01000123.1 GCA_015486815.1 Phycisphaerae bacterium
GGTTTGAGAGCTACTTCGCAGCGTTTAGCGATTATGAAAGCTCTTATGGAAACTCGATCACACCCCTCTGCGGAAGAGCTATATGAGCAGCTAAAACCTATGCACCCAACTCTTTCTCTATCAACGGTTTATAAGACGTTGCAGATGTTGGCGGACATAGGTGAAATCCTTACTCTCGAAACCGGTACAGGCAAACAGCGGTTCGATGGCTATACTCATAATCATTTTCATGCTATCTGCACAAAATGTGGCAAAATCTTCGATATTGATTATGAAAAATGCCCGATAGATCCGCCTAAAGATTTTCTGCCGGGATTCAAAGTGCAATCGTTAAAAGTATATTTTATGGGCATCTGCAGCGACTGCCAATAATCTCTAATTTTCTCCACAAAATAATGGGGTTTTATCTCAACCACAGGGGATTTTCACCCGAAATTTACTATAACTATGTTTAATTGTTTGGGTTAGCTTACTATGGTACTGCCGCCTGTCCCGAAAGATGCACAAAACGCAGACAATTCGCAAAACAGACCTGCGAATGTGAAGATTATATGTCCGTTCGAAAATCTCCCGAATAATCTCGCAAATCTTTTTAATAGAAGCGGAATCAAGTGTACTTGGGTGAAAAACTATACTGGGCTTAACAACAAAGACACCCTCGCGGCCTGTGAATTAGCTATTATCTGCCCGCCTAACACGATGAACGTGGAACATCGCAGGGCGCTGGGAAAAGCCCTTCGGATTATTCAGCAAAAAGGAGCTGCTATCCTGCTGCTATCCGACGACCGCTCTCTCGCTAACTTTATTGTTATGGAAAGCGATAAGCTTTCTTCACATATCCAATTTGCAAGCCCGGATACTTCAAGCGATGAAATATGGGGTAGAATCTGCTCTATTCTCGATTATTCGCCCGTATTCAACCGATTAGATCAATATCTGAATCAGCTCGAGCAATGGGCATTTTCACTTAACAGACGTTTTGAAGAGTTGCATCAGGAACTCAGGCTTGCTTGGCGGGTTCAGCAGGATTTTCTACCACGTAAATTACCAAATAATTCTAACCTTACTTTCTCCGCTCTATATAGACCCGCTACGTGGGTAAGTGGCGACATATACGACATATTCACCCTCGACGAAGACCACATTGGATTTTATATCGCAGATGTTGTTGGTCACGGAGTAGCTGCTGGCTTGATGACCTTATTTGCAAAACGAGCATTGGTAACCAAAGAGATTACAAGAGATGGTTACCGTCTGTTATCGCCAAGCGAAGCGATGGGCAATCTGAATACCGAACTTTGCTCACTTGAGTTGCCCGAACATCAATTTATAACCGCCTGTTACGGTATAATCAACCGCCATACTCGTCAGACAACATTCGCAAGAGGCGGACATCCGCATCCCGTATTGATTACGCCGAACGGTCAAATAACCCAACTGACTATAGATGGCGCACTGTTAGGTGTGATGCCGGAAGTGACTTTTCCTGTTTATGATTTCCAGCTAGAGGCTGGCTCGAAGTTGATGGTATTTACCGATGGCCTCGAACAAGCGTTCGGCGAGGAACACGGCGAAGAGATTCTATTTCGTGAACTTTCCAGACTTGCGAGTCTGCCAGCGGATCGTATTATTGATTCTCTCAGCGGACTTATCGATTGTCAACAATCATCGCTGCACCCTCAGGACGACATTACAGCTATAATTGTCGAAGCAGCTTGATAGCATACTTGCTATCACTAACGAACTTTCCTATTAGCCCCGCGGTGATTCCCGTAACAATTATTTGTCCTGCAATTTCGAGTAGCGTAGCTGATAGTGGCGGGACATTTGTATTGAAAATTCTTATCAAAGTATAGCAAATGTATATTATTATCAAACCCATCGATGCGGTTACCGCATGTGCGAACGGGCTTTCCGTAAAGAGGACGGGTCTGACCGCTAAAAGTGCCAAGCCATATATTCCGAAGCAAAAAGCCATTACACCCATCGGCACTATACTCGTTAAATCCACGAGCAATCCTATAATCCAGACTCCGAGAATCGCTTGCTCCACAGGCCAATATAGAAGTATTATGTTAGCAAGTATAACAAAAGTCATCGGACGCAGTCCGTCGGGGAAAAGCACCGCCAGCAATCCCGTCTGAAGGATAACCGCTATGTAACATCCTATTGCAAACTTAGCCCAACGCATACATATCCTCACGGAATAATCGTTTCGCCCCCGTCCTCCGTGTTCTTCTCCTTTCCCTTTTTCCTCCCCTCTCTTCTTTTTTCGCTTTTCTTTCTTCGCCCCTCTCTTTTCTCTCTTCTCTCTTCGCTCTTCGTATTCTACGCTGCTGCTGGAGTAGGCTGAACTTGGCTGCCAATCGGAGTATATCCGCCAAGCTCCTCGCCGAATCTTACCAGCCTAGCGCTATTGAAGACAACCACAAGTGAGCTTAGGGTATGTAGCAAAACACCCGTAATAGGACCTATTCCGCCCAAGCCAGCCAGTATCAGCATTGTAATGATAAACAATACGCCAAACCCAAGGTTCTGCCAGACAACTCTGGTGAGTACTCTCGAAAGTTTTACCAAAAACGGCAATCTGCTCAGGTTGCTGCTCATCAATGCAATCGATGCGCTATGTATAGCTACATCCGAGCCAGCTGCTCCCATTGCAATTCCCAAATCGCCCGCTGCCAACGCAGGTGCGTCATTAACACCATCGCCTACCACTATAACCTTATGTCCGTCGCGTTTAAGCGAATCGACAAGGTCGAGTTTTTCCTGTGGTAGGACTTCCGCTTGCACTTCGGTGCAACCCATATCTTTCGCTACTCGTCTCGCTACCGACCATCTGTCGCCTGTTACCATTGCTATTCGTTTAAACCCGAGCTCTCGCAATTCCTTTATCGCTTCGCTCGCTTCCGGACGTGTCTGGTCTTCGAATCCGATCCATCCGATACATTTTCCGTTGCGCGCGACATAAAGGACGCTCATTCCTTCGGGTTCTGCAAACTCAGGCTTACTCAAAGCGGAAAAATCCACTCCCTGCTGCTCGAGCCATTTGCGTCTGCCTATCATACTGCTATCGGAATTTACCTTGCCTCTAACGCCCATACCCGCAACTTCTTCGAACTCCGCGGGCTCGGAAATAGCAAGGTTTGCCTTTTTCGCTACCTCTACTATTGCCTTTGCTACCGGATGTTTACTCAACTGTTCCAAGCCAGCTGCTACCGTAAGCAGGTCAGCGGGATCGACACCCTCCGCTGGCCGAATCCGCGTAACCGCAAGCTCGCCCGTCGTAAGGGTACCCGTCTTATCGACAACGACCGCTGTCATATTCCGGGCTGTTTCCAAATCCGTTACCGACTTTACCAAAATACCCAACCTCGCTGCACACGCAAGTGCCGCCACCATCGCGGTCGGCGTCGCTAATATCAATGCACAGGGGCAAGCTACGATAAGCATTGTTATCGCACGGTCGGGGATACGAGTAAAGAACCAAACGATGCCCGCGAGCATCAATATCGTCGGCACATACCAATGTGCGTATTTGTCTATCAACCGCATAATCGGTATACGAGTGGCCTCCGCTTGCAATATCATTTTTTGCACTTGTCCGAGAGTCGTCTCAGCACCTACGCGTGTAACTTTTATATCCATAGACCCGCTGAGGTTGATTGTGCCCGAAAAGACCTCATCGCCCGGCCGTTTATCGACGGGCAGTGATTCACCCGTAATGCTTGCCTGCGAGACGCTCGATTCGCCGGAAATAACTTCGCCGTCTGCGGGAATATTATCGCCTGGTCTGACCCTTACGATATCGCCCGGTCTTAGCTGTTCTACCTTTACTTCTTGTTCCTGTCCCGTTTGCGGGTCGATACGATATGCGGTTTTAGGCGATAGCCTAACCAGTGATTCTATCGATGCCCTTGCACCGAGTGCTGTTCTACGCTCGATAAGATTGGCAAGATGGAAGAAAAACGATACGACAGCTGCCACTTGATACTTTCCCTCGACAAACGCTGCTGCTACCGCTATTGCGACCAATACATCCATATTGGTTTGGCCTTTGAAGGCGGATGCGAGTGCTTCCAATATGATAGGCACCGACAGCAGGATCGCTGCCAACATCGCCAATATCGTACTGTAAAAATCATCTTTGAAAATCCATAAAGCGACATAGGAATTCAGCGCCAAAACTCCGCCCATCATCGTGCCGATTAGTAGCGTCGATGCTCTGCCAGTCTCGGCGGCTACCGAGCCTTCTCCGAAATAATTATGAACATGTAAAGACATCGCTATTTATCCCGTTTTAAAAAAGTTATTATTCACGTTATACTATAAATACGCAAACAAACGGATATTTGTTCTTCCATATAAAACTTGAATTATATCCTCATAGCCTATAATTTACAATGGAATGTTACAGACCAATGATGATATAATTCATAAACGTATTTATTCGGGATAGTAAAATTATGCGAAGAAAAATTAAAATCGGCGTATCTATTGCTATTGTAATATTGATATTTCTGTATTCGTTTTCGTGGTATGAGAAGCGTAAGGAATATCGTTTCAGTTGGGAAAAACCGGAATTCGCTACTATCGAACGAGGCGACCTTGTAATTCCTCTGCCAGCGACGGGGTCTATCGAACCCGCTTCACGAACGGAAATAAAATCGAAAGCCAGCGGAACGATAATGAAAATTTACTTCGAAGCTGGCGACCTCGTAAAGAAGGGCGATCTGCTCGTCGAACTCGACCCTATCGATGAGCAGCGAACGGTAGATAACGCCAAAGCGGAAGTCCAACGGGCGAAAGCAAATCTCGAACTTGCACGCTCGGAAGCGGAAAAAATCGCTCGCGATTGGCCTGTCAATCTCAATCTCGCCCTCGCATCGCTCGAAGCAGCTCGCGCCGATCTGCAGGGGACAGTGCTAAACTTTCTACGAATGGATAATATAAGGAGGAATATCTCGCCTGACAAAGCGTCTTTCAAACTCGTAACTCCATCTAACGAACGGAAATCTACGAACAAAAACGAAAAAAGCAATTACGATATATACGTTCGTAAGGCACTGTACCAAATAGCGCTCGCCCAAGCTGAAGCTGACAAAGTTCACAAATTGATTTTGTACGGCAAAGATATTGTCAACAATCAGCAATCGGGAAATTCGTGGGCGAATATTGCGAGAGTGGAATATCAGGACGGATTGATAGCGATGTGGAAATCACACGCCAGCTTGCTTATGAGCATAGCAAAAGTAAGAAACGCTATCAATACGAGAATTTTAATTGACCAGGCAAAGACCAAAGTTGACCTTGCAAAAGAGATGCTTCGCAAGGCAAACGTAGCTCTCGAACAGGCACTTCAGCGGCTTAAAGAAACAAAAGTTTACGCACCTATAAATGGTATCGTCGAGAAAATCAACGTACGAGAAGGACAAATCATTTCAAGTGGTATTACCACCGTTACGGGCGGTACAACTCTGATGGTACTCGCAGATGTCAGCAAACTATTCGTCGAAGCTGACGTTGACGAAGCAGATATAGGTCAGGTGCGTGAGCTTGCGCCGCCTGGCAGAGACGCGAGACTAATCGCTGCCACTCAGCCGACCACACAACACACATTGGGCGAAGAGCAGCAGGAAGAAATAAAAATGCTTCAGAATGCGGACAATGTCAACATTTCCGTCGATGCCTTTCGCGATGAAGTATTTACCGGAAAAGTCTATCGCGTATATCCCGACCCGAAGACACTCAATAATGTTGTAACATATAACGTTAGGATTTTGCTGACAAGTCCGAATCGAACGAAACTTATGTTGGGAATGCATGCGAATGTGAAATTCACCGCTCGTAAACGCAAGAATGTTCTGCTGGTGGATATAGAAGCTATAAAAGTCAAAAATGAAGAGCATGGCGTGTATATTCCCGGGGATAATGGTAAGCCCGTGTTCATACCGGTAAAACTCGGACCGTCGGACGGAATGAAAATAGAGCTTAAAACCGACAAACTCAAACCGGGCCAAAAAGTATATACAAGACTGCCGAAATTCAGAGAAGACGAAAAGAAAAAAGAAGAACAGGACTGATTTTAGATAAAAAATAATGTCAACGCTAATTCAACTTAATGATGTTCACAAAATTTATAATATGGGGCTAAGCAGTGTTCACGCCCTGCGTGGTGTGAGTCTGTCAATATCACAGGGCGAATTCATCAGTATCACAGGTGCGTCAGGGTCGGGCAAAAGTACGATGATGGGAATATTAGGCTGCCTCGACAAACCCACGAAGGGAGAATATTATTTCGATGGTCAGCCGGTAAACCAATTTTCCGAAAGCCAATTAGCAAAAGTGCGCAACCAATCGCTTGGATTTGTCTTCCAAATGTTCAATCTGCTACCACGTGCGTCTGCACTTGAAAACGTCTCTGTTCCACTGTTTTATGCGAGACGCACACGATACCACAATGATGCGCTTAATGCGCTGCGAATGGTAGGTTTGCAGGACAGAGCAACTCATAAACCGACGGAACTCTCGGGTGGTGAACGCCAGCGTATCGCCATCGCACGGGCGATAGTAAATAATCCCAAAGTCGTATTAGCTGACGAGCCTACGGGAAATCTTGATACGCACATCGGCGCACAAATTATGATGATTTTCCACGAACTTAACAAAAAAGGAGTTACTATCGTGCTGGTTACTCACGAGCCAGACATAGCAATACAAGCGGAAAGAATTGTCAAAATGCGCGACGGAAAGATTATCGAAGATTTTATCGTTGATGAAAAAACACATCGAGAAGCTCTCGAACAATGTCAACAATTAGCTAAGGAAAAAATAGCCGAAGAATAGCTTTATGTTTTATCTGCGAATTTTACAAACTGCAATCAGAGCGTTAAAAAGCAATGCGCTCCGTTCGTTACTCGCAACCATAGGTGTGATTATCGGAGTAGCTGCCGTCGTAGCTGCTATGTCCATCATCGAAGGTGCAACCAGAGAAGTACTCAACGCGATAAAGAGTTTTGGCTCGAATGTTCTTATCATATACCCCGGAGCAGCACGAAGAGCGGGCAGACAAATAGGGACGGTAAATACGCTATCGATTGCCGACGCAGACGCTATAGTCGATAAATGTCCCGCTGTCATACGGACAGCTCCGGAAGTCTTAAGCGGTGCACAGGTAAAGTTTTATTCGAAAAATATGAATTGCGCCGTACTCGGTACGACGACCGCATATCCGCTTATTCGCGATTACAAAGTCGCAGAGGGCAGATTTTTCAATAACAGCGAAATAAAAACCGAAGCTTATGTCGTCGTCCTTGGCTATAAGGTAGCAAAGGAGCTTTTCGGACGTGGAACTCCGCTTGGCTTTGTTGTCAAGATAAGAGGCAAACCATTTACCGTAGTAGGGGTAATGGAAAAAAAGGGAACGATGGGGTTTTTACGAGTCGATCAGCAGGTAATTGTTCCGATTACTACCGCAATGAAAAGATTGTTTGGCTTTCGGTCGGTAAGCTCGATTTCCGCACAAGCTATAGATACAAAATCTACATCTATCGCTCGCAAACAGATAAAAGCTCTCCTGCGTAAACGCCATAAAATCCCGCCTGGTGAGAAAGAAGATTTCGGCATATTCAGCCAAGAGCAGCTGCTTAAGGGATTTCAAGAACAAGCAAAAATTATGGGCATTGTCTTTTACAGTATCGCAGGCATAAGTCTGGTCGTCGGTGGTATCGGCATTATGAATATTATGCTCGTCTCGGTTACCGAGCGTACGCGCGAAATAGGAGTACGGATGGCTGTCGGTGCGAGACGTTTCGATATTCTTGCGCAATTCCTCGCAGAGAGCAGTTCGATTAGTCTCGTAGGCGGACTGTTAGGTTCTCTGCTCGGAGTAGCTTTCAGCCACATTATTGCCAACATCTCCGCTAACCTACTAAAAGCGTACGTGCCAAACTCCGCGATTATTACCGCGTTTACCGTCGCATTCATCACAGGAATAATAAGCGGACTTTACCCCGCATTCAAAGCCTCTCAGCTTGACCCTGTCGAAGCCTTGCGATACGAATAGAAATCACAAACTAACATTTCCACCAAATCGAATACGTACCTTATGAATGACAGGGCGTGCGAGAATATTTCTATGCCAAATCTGTCAGTTTGAGTTATAATATTGATAGGTATTTTTTGCAAGGGAGATAGCTCGAATGGCTAAAGTAAATATGGAATATAGCGACTATTTCGAATATGTGATGAAACGGATGCGAACAAATGGGTTGCTGCTGACGAGTTGGAAGGATGACGGGTCGGCGAATGCGATGACTATTGGCTGGGGTATGATTGGGATTATATGGTCGAGGCCTCTTTGGCAGGTATTGGTCAGGCCGTCGAGATATACATATCAGTTGCTCGAACGCCAACCATTCTTTTGCGTAAATGTTATGCCCGAAGAATATAATCGCGCTCTTCAGATTTGTGGCACCAAAAGCGGGCGAGATTATGATAAACTAAGTCTTGCCGGTATTACCGCAGAAAAAGGCTCTGCTTGCGGGGCACCGGTCATCAAAGAAAGTATTATTCACTATGAATGTCAAATAGTCCACAAAAACGATTTCGTTCCCGAACAGATGGTACCTGATATCCGTGAAGGCAACTATCCTTCGGGCGATTTTCACCGCGTATATTGGGGACAGATAATCGATTGCAAAGTCGATGAGCAGGCAATGAAAACACTTCAGACTTCTTAATATCAAAGTGATATGTAAGATTGATACATCTTCATTTAAACGAGGAGATAAAAATGAAGATCGGTCTGATAGGCACATATTCATCACCCGAAGCTGTTGGTTTGCGGTTTATCTCGTCATTCCTCAAATCTCACAACCATCAAGTGAAGCTGATTTTTCTAACAACAAAAAGAACAGATAAAAGCTGGCAGGGATACAAACGGGAACTTATCGAGCAGCTAATTGAGCATTTGAAAGAATGCAATTTAATTGGATTAAGTTTGATGACAAATACCTATCATCAAGCTTGTTTCCTTACAGAACGACTGAAATCAGCAAAGATAGATGCTCCTATCATTTGGGGAGGTGTACATCCAACGGTAAGTCCCGATAGCTGTATAAAATTTGCCGATATTGTATGTGTTGGTGAAGGTGAAGATGCAATAGCTGATCTGGCTTGTGCCCTTCAGGAAAGTAGGAATTTTACGAAAATCGAAAATCTCTGGGTCCGTTGGAACGGGCAGATATATCGTAATCAAGTCAGACCGCTTCGCGAGGACCTCGACTCTATTCCCTTTCCTGACTATGAACTTGCCGGCCGACAGTTTATTGTAAGTCGAGGCAGAATAGTCGAAGCTAATCCGAAAAATATGCGAGGCGCCCTGAAGAGATACCGACTGCTTACCACGCGAGGATGTCCCTATGCGTGCACTTTCTGCTGCAACAGCACCTGGCTTAAAATCTATCGTGGAAAAGGACATTGGGTCAGAAAACGCAGCATAGAAAAAATTATCGATGAGCTTTCGTATATGAAATCGAAGTTCAAAACAATAAATTCCATCAGTATTATCGATGACACATTCTTTGTCCGTACCGAGCAGGAATTTGAAGATTTTGCCAAACTGTATCGTGAAAAAATAGCTTTACCTTTTGAGATCAATACACACCCTGCAACAATCAACCGCAGAAAAATAGAGATATTACATAGCTGTGGTTGTGCACTGGTCA
This sequence comes from Phycisphaerae bacterium, assembly GCA_015486815.1. GTDB lineage: Bacteria > Planctomycetota > Phycisphaerae > JAAYCJ01 > JAAYCJ01 > S014-18. The sequence continues at coordinate 9,729 of WFQY01000123.1, forward strand.
AGATGGGGATTCAAAGCGGCTCGGAAAAGACCAACTTCGAGATATTCAAAAGACGGGTTCCAAACGAACAGACAATAAAAGCAATGGAAATACTCAATGAATTTCCACTACTGCAGAAGGAATATCATTATATTGTATGCAATCCGTTTGAGCCCGACGAACAAATGATTGAGACGTTGCATTTTGCTGCGGAGCATCATAGAGGCAATTTTAAAGTATTGATTTTCCCTCTCGCACTGTTTCCGGGCTCCCAGCTCCATCAGTGGGCAAAAGAGAGAAACATCATTCAGGGTGAGCAAGAGGAGATATACGAACGGGTTTATACGGGAAAAGCCAAACGTAGCTTTACCAGACTCGGATATCTTGTAATGCTCCTGCAAGCGGTAGTAAATATGAGACGGCTCAATATTCCGTCAAACTGGATACACAAATTCATCGATTTTATGACAGCAAGGCCTGTACGGTTTTGTCTCGATAGAATATGGTTCAAAAGTCTTGTTTTTGGTATATATCTCGTCGGTAGAAGTGTCAGGCGAATTATATATCAGCTATTCTTCCGTCCGTTTCGAAAACACCGCAGAAAATATTCACTTAACCCCGAACTCGTTCCCCCTGCTAGGTAACTTTCCACTACTTCGCTGAGCGCTTTTCCCCATCTGTAGGGACAGCCACCGTGTCTGCCAAAAACAACACATCGTAATTTTTCTACATAGAATCTTGTATATGAACAACAAAAAAGTTATATTGATGAATTTACGCAGAATAGAAGATTGTGATATTGGGAGGCTCGAATGAGTAAAGATATTGGTAAAATCAGAAACGTAACTCTGGCCGGACATGGCAATGTGGGCAAAACCACGCTTGCAGAGGCTATTTTGCACAAAGCGGGCGTCATTCCGCGAATGGGTTCGATAGACCAAGGAAATACGGTATGCGACTTCGATGAAATTGAAAAAGAGCGTAAACATTCTATCGATTCCGCTCTGGTACATTTCGATTATAACGGTACGGAAATCAATCTGCTCGATGCGCCCGGCTATCCGGATTTCTTGGGGCAAGCATTATGCGGGCTTGCATCGGCGGAAACTGCGGTAATCGTGGTATCCGCAGCAGCTGGCATCGAAGTCAACACGCGAAGAATGATGTTGGCAGCTGGCGATTACGGACTTGCAAGAGTAGTGGTTATCAACAAAATAGATTCGGAAAATATCGATTTGGCGGGACTGGTAAGTGGCTTACAGGAAACGTTCGGAAAAAATCTCCTGCCTGTTAATCTGCCTTCGGACGGTGGAAAGTCGGTTGTGAGCTGCCTATCCTCGCCGGAAGGAGCATCGGTAGATTTCGGCGATATGGAAGAAGCCCAGCTTGCTCTTACCGAAGCGATCGTCGAATCGGACGAAGACCTGATGGAACGATATCTCGGCGGCGAGACTATAGGTCAGGAAGAATTGCTTAAGGGTATGAAAAAGGCAATTGCGTCGGGTTCTCTTGTACCTATCGTATTTACCGCTGCCCGTGAAGATGTCGGAATTACGGAACTGATGGATTTAATAGTTAATGCTTGTCCGTCGCCAGCTGAGGGACTCATACGAAAAATAATTACGGGCGAAGGCGAAGAAAAGAAAGAAGAACCTGTCGAACCGAAAGCGGATGGTGCGCTTATCGGGCAGGTGTTCAAAATCTATTCCGACCCGAAAAGTAATATCAAATATTCTATCGTTCGCCTGCTCAGCGGAACTCTCAAATCCGATACATCTTTTCAGATTAACGAAGAGCGTAAAAATATTCGTGCGGGACATCTGTATCAGATGTTTGGCAATGAGACAAAAGAAGCAGGCGAAATATCCGCTGGTCAAATCTGTGCATTGGCGAAGATCGACGAATTACAAATCGGCGATATGATTCATATTGGCAAGCCCGGTCGGTTAATCTTCCCGAATATTCCCGAGCCGATGTTTTCGTTGGCTATCGAGCCGAAGAGCAGAGGAGATGAGCAGAAAATCTCCGGTGCACTTACCAGGCTTTCCGAAGAGGATAAGACATTCAAGGTCGCAAGAGACCGTCAGACAAACGAACTGGTTATCTCGGGTACGGGCGATCTGCATCTTCGTGTTATGCTCCAGAAGATGGAAAAGAGATTCAAACTGCAGGTTACCACGAAAGTGCCGAAAATTCCGTACAGGGAAACCATATCAGCACCGGCTGACGGTCATTATCGTCATAAAAAGCAGACAGGTGGCGCGGGACAATTTGGCGAAGTATATCTTAAAGTCGAGCCGCTCGAACGTGATGGCGGATTCGAATTTGTCGATGAAATTTTCGGTGGTGCTATTCCGGGTCAATTCCTGCCAGCTGTTGAAAAAGGAGTAAAAGACCTGATGGAAGAAGGCGCAGTTGCAGGGTTCCCTATGCAGGATATACGCGTACGTGTATATGATGGTAAACACCATCCGGTCGATAGTAAAGAAATAGCGTTCCGAATCGCTGGCAAGCTTGCGATGAAGGACGCTGTGATGAAGGCTAAGCCAGCGCTGCTTGAGCCAATAGTTAGCATCGAGGTAACCGTACCGTCGCAATATGTTGGTGATATTACAGGCGACCTTTCGGGCAAGCGCGGTAGAATTCAAGGTCAGGAAGTTCTGCCGGGCGGAATGACGGTAATCAAAGCCCTTGTTCCTCTCGCCGAAGTGGCTCAATATAACTCTCAGCTGCGTTCGGTAACAGGCGGACAAGGCAGCTATACGATGGAGTTTTCGCACTATGACATCGTTCCGCCAAACATTCAGCAGGAAATAGTCAAACAATATAAACCGAAAGAAAGCGAAGAAGGATAGACTGCTTCGTTCGCTCCCGAAATGGTATGCGATACTCAAATACTCAAAGCCCGGCGGATGTCGGGCTTTTTTGTTGCACATCATAATATAGGCTGTCGATAATATAAATGTTATGCGAAAAACAAAACAGGACAATAGGTTAGTTGCTTTGAAAATAATATCTAAACTCCGTGAGAACGGTTATCAGGCATACTTCGTCGGTGGATGTGTCAGAGATAGACTACTCGGGCGTGAAAATATCGAGGAACACGATATCGCAACCGATGCACCTGCGGACGCAATTATCACACTGTTTCGTAAAACGCGCAAGGTCGGCGTAAAATTCGGCGTCGTCCTCGTCGGCATATCAGGCCATTGGATAGAAGTCGCTACATTTCGCACGGACGAAAGTTATTCGGACGGAAGACATCCCGATAAAATACAACCCGCCACGATAGAAGAAGATGCTCAGCGAAGGGATTTTACTATCAATGGTATATATTACGACCCGATAGAAAACAAACTCATCGACCTTGTCGGTGGACAGGAAGATATTCGCAAAAGAATAATAAGAGCTATCGGCGAACCGCATCAGCGATTCAAAGAAGACCTTCTGCGAATGCTGCGTGCGGTACGTTTCGCTGCACAGCTAAGCGAGTGGAACTTTGTAATCGAGCAATCGACAGCTGACGCTATTCGTCAGCAAGCGGAGGCGATAACCTCGATAAGCAATGAGCGAATATCGGAAGAACTGAAAAAGATTCTGGTTTGCAAGGGACGAGTAAAGGGTATAACCCTTTTAGCTGATTTCGGTTTGCTTAAATATATCATCCCCGAACTCGAAAACTTGAGAGTCAATCATGTTGACATTTGGCAGCAGACATTGAAGATACTTGACAATCTGCCCGCAACGGTTTCTTTTGAACTTGCAATGTCAGCATTATTGTGCAAAGTCGGATTAACTATCGCAGATGAAATTGAAAGCACAAATTGTGTCAGGGAAAAGGTGGCGATAAAGACTTTGAATCCGTCAGCGCGAATTGCAAATAAAATTTTACGACGCTTGACCTACAGCAATCGTCAGCGAGAGGATGTCGTATGGTTCGTTGAGTTTCTTCCTCTTTTTGCTAAGCCTGAAAAATTGACGCTCGCTGACATTAAACGCGCAATGATGTATCAACGCTATGACGGTATGATAACACTGTTGGGCGCCTGCAAAAAGGCTGAGGTTATACCGAATAATACTGTTCGTGCAGTAGAAGCTATTAGCTCAAAAATCGACAAAGATAGTTTAAAGCAATATCCTTTTCTTACCGGTGATGACCTATCGCATCTTTTTAAGCTTACGCCTGGCCCCATTTATAAGCGGATATTGGAAGCGGTTTATGACGCTCAGCTTAATGAGCAGATAACAGACAAGCCGCAAGCAATAAAACTCGCAGAAAAAATTATTCGACATTCCGAGCAAAAGTAAAAAAACGCTGAAAGTCGATAGAGACCCTCAGCGTTGAACGCAAGTTAATTCTTGCCAGTTTAAGGTTAAATCACCCTAAACCGTTGTTTTTCGTAACGTTAATTAGACACCATTAGGCTACTGGCCAGTAAAGCCATTCAGCAAGGCATTAATTGGATTGGTAATAATAGATGTTACTGGAGAAGTCGCAGCATATCCCATACCTTCTGCAATGCCTTCACCTGCTAACTTCGCGAAAGCGCCAAGCCAGCCATTACTACCAAGCTCGCAGCCACAGATAGCTACAATCAATACCAAAGACAACAATACACGTTTCCACATAATTTAGTACCTCCAAAAAAGTGAGAAACAACGGACCTAAACTTATGGTTACCCAATCGCCACTACCTGACGACACATCAGGCAACGACGAACCCAACAAAACAATTGTCAAAAACCTTTCGACAATAATTCGTCTCTTCAAAACCTTACAAGCGAATTATTATCGAAGTGTTGCAACATATTTACCACTATTTCAAGTAGTTGTCAACACAAAAAAATTTTAAAATCATTTAATTTTCAACTTTTTTATAAACGTAAACTCTACGTCATTTTCAGAGTTTATATAC
>WFQY01000124.1 GCA_015486815.1 Phycisphaerae bacterium
GCTGATGATATGTGTTTAAAATAAATACTTGTCAAAAAATCGGAGGCATATAGATGAATAAAAAATTGTTTGCATTGTTGGTTTTGGTAATAACGGTTTCTGTCGATGCTCAACAAACGGGAGTGAAAGTTGTAGCTCCTGCTCTTAAACCTACACCTAATGTCGAGGTAAATAAGCTAACGATTCTCGAGCCGACACAGGGGCGTCCGCGAATTATCAGGCCCGAAGAGTCGTTCTATTTTATGTTTCGTGTGAAAAAGTTCGATATGCCAAAGATAAATGTTGTCTTGGCGAACTCTCTTTGTCCCCAGCAGAAGATTCAGCTAAGCGAGGTCTCTCCGCCCGTAGCGATGCAGCTTCATCATTGGGTAATGCTTCTTAAAGCACCCGCTCTGACCGCATCGGGAGTATATGATTTGGTTATTGACCTTGGCATAGGCTATCAGAGAGTTCCGCGAGCAATAAAAATTGTCAGAAAGATAAAGAAAAAATTTCGATTTGTTCAGCTGTCAAATATGAATATAGGCCAACCCGATGCGCCCGATTTTGATTATCGACTGGTCGATGAAATAAACCTACTTAATCCGGAATTTATCATAGCTACAGGCGATTTTCTTGCTGACGGAAGGGCGGAAGGTGCAAAAGGTTGGCAGCGGGTAAAGAGGTTTCTTTCTCATTTCAATGCGCCGTGTTATGTTATGTGTGGCGAGCAGGACGACGAGACAACCTATGCTCAGCAGATAAATCAATCTCTGACCGGTACGATTGACTATGGCCCTTATCACCTCTTCCTTATGATGGATACCGCTTTGCATCCGATAGAAAAAGACAAACTTCAGCTTAATGCGTTAATGGAAGACCTAAAAGCCGCCAAACGGTCGATAATGACCTTTCTCGTCGCCAACAGCGATCGATTAGGTGTAATCGACGGATTAAAGTCAATCGGAGCTGACCCTGCCAGTGTATTTGCTTCGGGCAGAGTCAAAGCTATCATTTGTGGCGGGAGTACCGATTGGGACTTTTCCGAATATAGAAATAAGCTTACCCAAGCTGGTCTGCTTGGTAAAATCGCATATATACGCACAGGCCAGTCGAGCACTTCGATGAAAAATGGCAGCGACGGAATAAGCAGATACCGTGTAATCGAAGTTGACGACGGTGTATTGAATTATATTTATCCGGAAGACCACCCGATAGCTGGCAGAAAGCTGCAATATTCCGTGCCCGTAGGCAGGATACGAATTTTCCGCTCGGGTCCGAACGACGGTTCGAGAGAAACGGAAAGGGTAACCATAGTAAACACGCTCAATCAATCATTCGCCGACTGCCAAGTGATTTTCAGAATAGCAGGCACCGACCCTCAATCCGTAATAGTGGAAAATGCACGTAAAAAGAATGTATTGCGTGTGAAGTCGAATCAGCTGCTCGTTATCGCTGACGTTGATCTTCCGGAAAAATCCGCAGTACAAATATTAGCTACTACCAATCATAAGACGGCACAAGCATATAAAAAGCTGCCAGTAAAGGTCAGCTTAACTTCACCGGCCGAGTTGATATTTCGCTCCGCAAAGACCGCAACGGGTCTTAAATATCTGACAGCTAACAGCAGTCTCGAACTTGCTCTGACAAATCTCGGTAATACCAAACTTAGCACCGCTGTTCAGGTAACTCTCGCTGGTCAATCATTGATTTTAGGCAGACCAATACTCTCTAAAACTCCCCTCGGCAATCAGCCCGCTGATATTATTTCAGCGATTAACACAACAGGACAAGACATAGAAATTCTGCCTAACAGTACCGTTAGGATGAGGGTTGCGCCTACCTTGAGATATATTACGCCCGGCAGGCATTTTATCTCCGTTTATTGTCTGAATGATCCACTAAAGAGGGTATCGGTATTTCCTGTTTTTGTGAAAGTAAACGATTGATATGAGCAGCTCGACGGAAAAAACTCTCTCTCCGGGCAAACTGCCACATCGTCAGCTTCAAGCTATGCTTGAGTCGTTACGCAGCAAAAGGGACAAATCCGTAGTGATAGGTCCCGCTATGGGAATAGATGCTGCTGTTGTCAATCTTCCGTCCGGTATGATAGCAATTACCTGCGACCCCATTACACTTGCAGGCGATCTCGCTGCTTATTATTGCGTCAACGTTAATGCCAATGATATAGCTGTGATGGGTGCGGAACCCGAATATATGATAGTTTCAGCTCTTTTTCCGCCAACACCTGCCAAAGAGATTAAAAAAACCGCCCGTCAACTTGCAAAATATGCCAATGAACTTGATATAAAAATCATAGGTGGCCATACGGAAATAACCGAAGCGGTTAATATGCCCGTTTTGATTGCCACTATGTTTGGCCGATTGAGAAAGAGGGGACGAATCATATCAGCTACCGCTGCAAAGCCCGGCGAGGTGGTAATAATGACCAAGTACGCTGCTATCGAAACGACATCGATTATTGCTCGTGAGAAGACGCAGACATTAAAGCAGGCTGGTTTTTCCGTAAATGAGATAAGAAAAGCTAAAAATTTATTGTTCAAACCGGGAATAAGTATCATTCCGGAAGCAAAAATCGCTTTTGATATAAAATGTTCAGCGATGCACGATGTTACCGAAGGTGGGATAATTTCCGCATTGTGGGAACTTGCGCAAGCGAGCAATACAAAGATTGAAGTATCACTCGACGATATACCGATTTTACCTATAACGAAGCGGATGTGCAAACTTTGGGACATTGACCCGTTACGCACGATATCATCGGGCTCGCTTTTGGTAACGATATCCGCCGAGAGGGCGGAGAGGTTTATCCGCAAACTCGCTGAAGCGAAGATATCCGCTTGTTGTATCGGGCGTGTACTTTCGGGCAAGGTTGGCTTATTCGAAAGTAAAAAAAGAAAAAAATTGTTGCCTTGCCAAGATGAAATTGTGAAGATATACAAAAGAAATGTTGAATTGTGATTATTGATTGTTGATTTGGTGCTTTAACAGATGCCGAATTTTTGTAAAGTACTTTTTTCTTGACAGGTTATAAACAATATAGGATAATTAATATGGTACGCGAGGTACTACTGATTCCAGGCCTACGGAAGTTAAGTAAAATGAATCCATTAGAGGACAGAAATATGAACAGCAGAAATAGTCTATTTTTATGTTTTTCCCTTCTCTTTCTTATCATTTTAGTCGGCTGCAACGGTGTTCCGAGTCCGTCATCGATAATCGAAGGGGGAAGCATAAGCATACCAGCTATAACGCTTACCAATCTTGGTACAACAGGCGAGCCGGTTCTTCTCGGAATAGGTAGTACATTTAAAATAACGTGGGAGCTGACCAATCCGCCGGAAAGCAGCAAAGTTGAGCTTATACTGGATGAAGACGGTGATCCGCATACTAAGGACGATCAGATAGTAATAACCCCGTCAGGCGGCATCGATGGTTCGGATGGAGAGTATGATTTCACACCTACCGAAGCGATGAAAGATGCTGGATTAAAGACCGCCGTCGATTATACGGTCATAGCGAAACTAATGGCGAATGGATTTTTGTATGATCAGGAGCTTTCCGAACGAAAGATAAGAATAGGCGAAGGGGGTGTAACCATAACATCTCCTACGTCCGATGTAACCAAAGCCAAAGGATTACCCATAGATATAACGTGGGAACTGACAAATAATCTCTGTACGAATCTACCCGACAAAGAAAAAATAATTCATTTATATCTTGATACCGGTACGGACTATAACGCTGCAACATCGATAGAAATTACCCCGACAGATGGTATAGATGCTTGTGCTGGCAGTTTCGAGCTTCATACAGGGGAAATATCCGATCTTAAGCTTAATACCGCATATCATATTATAGCTCGGCTCTTCATCGATGGTGTGGAGCATTCGCGTCAGGTAAGTTCTGCGACGATAACAACGGTTGCTTCGCTAACGGTTACAGCTCCTACCGATGATATTCGGGAGAATTTGGATAATATAACAGTCTCGTGGCAGGTACAGGGGCGAGACGCGACCGGTTTATTTGTCGAGATATTAGCGAAACTCCCGAATGTGCAAAATGACCCTGACAGAATCATCTCACCGGAATTTTCAGCTACTGCTGGAACAGGCACCGCCGATGCATCTAAGCTTCCGCCTGGTACGTATGAAATATGGGTTAAATTGTTCGAACGTGATTCGTCTGGCGAGAAGATCGAACTCGATCGCGCAAAAGCAGACGGACGAATCATAATAGTTGGCGGTTATACGGGTACTTATGACCTATCGGATATGTCTGCTGAAGAGGCGAAGCATTATTCACCCATTGACGGAGCGGTATTTGAAGGTTTCAATATAAACGATGAAGTTGGCTTCGAGGTTGCAGGTGTCGGCGATATTGATGGTGATAAGCACTCGGATATTTTAATATTCTCAAGATATGGTCAAGAATATACGGTGGGAAACGCCGGCTCCGCTTACTTGATTTATGGTAAAGATGATATTCCAAGTACTGTGAAACTCAATAGCGTTGCTGCCCCTAATGAGGCAGGGAGGGTTGTTGATGGTACATTGATGCTATTGCCGATGGAGAATATGGCAAGGGATGATAATGGCAGTATCAAAGGAGAATATTCAGCAATAGGGTTGCCTGATATTTCAGGGGATCAAAAGGGCGATCTTATGATAGGTGCTCCGGATGCGGCGCCATTGGTGTTTCACTATGCAAATTATACCGATAGTGATGCAACCGTTACTGACCATTTTGGTTTGGAACGCCAGATTCCTAAAGGCACAGCAGGAGTGGAACCAGCTCACGTACATCCGCAGTTTCATATAACTGGTCCGTATGGTTCTGATACCAGAACATTTTCATTAGAGTATGGCTCTGCTTTGGATGATGAGCACTATATGCCAGGAGATACAATAAACGTAATTGTCCGTCAGGCAGCTTCTGGCGATACAATTACAGAAGTAACAGTTGACCACTATAGGCAAATTCGCGGTGCTGTTTATCTGCTAACAAGTCAAAGACTCTCAGCTTATCGTAACAAGGTATATGACCTCGCAAAGATAGGTAGCCCCCGTGAAGATGGGGTAAACGATACTCCCTCTGCTATGGGAACAACCTATGTAAGTTTCGCTGCAGGTCCTTTGGAACGTGCCGATATGATTACATGGCTTGGTAGTGGTGATGACAATCCGGATGATGGATTTGGTAGTTCTGTTTCTGTTGTAGAGGATATCGACTCAGATGGATTTCCTGAGTTATTAATGACTGCTCCACGTGCGAGGGTAGAAGATATAGCAAATTCTGCCTTTCCAACAAGACAGGAGGCAGGAGTGCTTATTCGCCTTGATGGAAATATAAGGCCAAATAGTATTATGACAGGTGTAGGAAAAATTTCGTGGATGGTGCCTGAACAATGGTGGCAATTGGGAGATAGATTCAACAGTGAACCTCCTAATACCGACGGCGATAGAACAGGCGTAAAGACTGATATATTAGGTGCACAGACGGGTAGTTTACTCGATGGGGTAGCTGGCCTTGGTAGGTTCGAAAAAACAGATGAATTTGGAACAAAATATGTGGACGGCGATTTTAACGGAGATTCTGTTCCTGATATTGTCGTAGGTGCACCGGGAGAGAATGGAAGTGCAGGTTCTATATACATTATACCCGTGCGTTCTGTCTTCGGTAGGCGTGTAGCGACAATCGATCTTGCAGATTTCAACAAAGAAATTCCGATAGAAGAGAATCCTGATTTTGAGGTTCCCATATTGGGAGTAAAACTCTCCGGTACGATTGCCGGTGAAAAACTCGGACAGATAGTTAAGCCTGCTGGTGATTTCAACGGTGATGGTCTTGCTGACGTTATGTTTGCAACGCCTCAAGCTGACGGTTCAGGCCGAGCGGAAGCAGGCAGGGTAATATTGATGTTCGGTCAACCCGATGTAATGGGCGATTTTACCGTTGATGAAGTAGATAGCCATAAAGGAACTCAGCTCCCCGGGTTGATCTTCGAAGGACAGGCACCTTATGATCATTTGGGTACCCGAATTGTCTCCGTAGGCGATGTCAATGGCGATGGGCTTGACGATATATTGGTAGCAGCTCCCGATGCTGATGCGCCGGGCAAAAATGATTGCGGTAAAATCTACCTGATTTACGGAAAGAAAAATATTATCAAGACCGACCCTGCCACTGGCTTCAAATATGTCGATTATGACGGCGATGGTCAACCTGATGAGTTCTGGAATGTCCAAGCTATCGGCAGATTGGTGCTCAATAATACTCCCGATGGCACAAAACTTCCGGGAGCTGTTTTCGTAGGCGAATCTGCCAGCGATCATCTTCAAGCGGTCTCGCCCGCGGGCGATGTCAACGGAGATGGCGTAGGCGATTTTATAATAGGTGCACCACAAGCGGATGTTGATTATGGCGATCATTTCCCACAGGATAACAACGCAGGTAAAGCGTATTTGATATACGGACGTAAATTTGTTATACCGTAAAGGTTTTAGGTGCAATTGGTTATATCGATTGTGTTGTGTTAGGCAAATAGGCCCGAAGGTTTGTTGATAACGAGGAAGGTGTAATATGTTAGATACTAAGCGAATCACGAGATGTTTTATTAGCAGTTTGCTTTTGCTTTCTCTCATTCCGATAGCAGGGTGTCTGAACGTAGCTCCGCTGATACCAGCCGGAGCGGTAGATGACAGTGGCAATATCTCTTCCGATTCGGACAGCGGTCAATCTCAGGTGAGTGATTCTGCTCAGACAGCAATCGATATTCTTTCACCAAAAACAGACGTTACCATATTCGTAGGTCAGCCGGTGCTTATAAGTTGGACGATAGATAATGTGCCTACAAGTCCTACAATGGATGTTTTATACAGCGACGAAAGTGATACTACCGGTACCACACATACATTTGTAGCTGATCTCCCGACTTCTCAGGTAGGAGCTGTTCAGGTTGATACCTCTAATCTTGCCCCCGACCATACATATATAATAACGCTCAGGCTCAAATCGAGCGGAACGGAAGTGCTTACCCAGCAGGCTACCGGCAAAATAATTGTTCAGAGGGGAACATTGGATGTTTCTACCCCCGATTTGGATGTATCTATTCTTCCCTCCGAAAGTTATACGGTAAATTGGAATGGCACTTATTTACCTGCGAACAGTACGCTTGACATCTTCCTCGATGTTGACAACGATAGCGATAATGGAAACGAAGTAGTCCTATCGAGCAAGAGCAAAACGCTATCAGCTGGTGGTACTCAATCTGGCTCTATAGACATTACCGGACAGGACATTATCGATAACGCACAGACGAATGTTTCATATTTCGTCGGCTTGCGCATCACAAAAGACGGGCAAAAATATCTCGTTTCGTATGCCCCCGGCACTCTACGTCTATATTCGGGAACAGGATTGATCGTATTAACCCCGGCAGCTGATACTAATGTAAGTTGGGGAGCTTCGTTTACCGTGTCTTGGTCTCACAATGGTGTTCCCGATAATGTTACTCTAAATATATTTTTCAAAGATGTGCAGGATGGTAGCGAGATTGCAGGTCCGCAAAATGTAAAAGTTACCGATGGCCAGAAGGATGTTGATACCAATGATCTTCAATTAAATCATCAATATGAAATTATTCTTCGTGCCTACGATGGTGCGAATCAAATAGCTGAAGTTTCCGCTCCCGGTAAAGTTACGGTAGGTACAGGTGGAATTACTATCCAATTTACCAACGATGATCTTAATCAAGGAGACAGAAAGCTCTATATTGGTGCCGACTCAACCTATACGATTAATTGGAAAGTCTCCGCTGCTCCTACCGATGCTAAGGTTAGGCTTTTCGTAAGTAATGATAGAAATCTTGCTACCACCGAAGATCAGGTAGAGATAACTCCGAATGGCGGGGTCTCCGCGTCTGCCAAAACCTACGATTTTACACCTAATTATGATGATTTCAGTATTTTTGCCGATAGGGACTTTTATGTGATAGCTCAGCTCGTTTCCGCCGATGGCGAAGAACTCGCACAAACCGCATCTACAGCTCTCGTTCACATCGGAGATGGTAGCGTTAATATCCTTACACCGGATAGCGATATTAATGCGAAGCTTGGTGATACGGTAACAGTAACTTGGCAAGTTCTCGGAGACTTTTGCAGCAGAGACGCTGGCTTGGCTAAAACTTTGAGATTGTATGCTGACGAGGTGCCTTACTATCGCCAAGGTGTGTCCGTAGAATTAACCGATACCAATGGCATAGATGTATGTGGTGGCGTTTCCTCATATACATTTGATACCGATAAATTATCTCCTGCCAAAACATATTATATAATAGGTCGGCTTTTGGTAGAAAGTAGAAATGAGCCGGAACATCAAGCAGTAGCTAAAGGTAAAATTATTGCATCGGATGTCGAATTTAATGTCCTAACTCCGGATAAAGTTGTCTCACCGTCCGAATTAAGTGCAATAAATGTTACTTGGGAAATAGACGGCATAGAATTAGCTGGTAAAAAGGTACGAATTTATGCTGAAAAAGAAAATGGTTCTAATGAAGAAACTCCCATTATTTCCCCTACTCCGCCAGCTGGCGATTACGATGCCTCCGCCGGTGCGGGCATCGCAGATGCATCCAAACTACCTCCAGGAACATATAAAATCAAATGTGTTCTTTTCGATGTTGACGATGATGGAAATGAAGTAGTTCGCGCTACCGCCTATGCTCCCGGTAAAATCATAATAGGTGTTGGCTATAATGGCACCTTTGATCTGGCGGATATGGAAAATGGCGACAAGGTTAATTATTCTCCCGTTGATGGTGCAATATTTACCGGTTTTAACATAGATGATCAGGCTGGTTATCAGGTAGCAGGCCTCGGAGATCTCGATGGCGATGGCCACGGCGATTTTCTGATATTCTCACGTTATGGCCAAGAATATACCGTCGGTAAAGCAGGTTCCGCTTATCTGGTTTACGGCAATGAAAACTTGGGTGGCCAACCAAATCAGCAAGGGAAGGTATTCAAAGTTGATCTTAATGCTGTTCCCAATCCGTTTGGCCTTAATCAACCGGTAACGGGGACTCTAATGTTATTCCCAATGGAAAATCTTGCCACAAACGACGATAATGTGGGTAAATTTTCCGTTTTGAGTCTGCCCGACATCAGCTCGGACGGTAAGGGCGACTTCCTTATAAAGGTAGCCCAAAATGCTCCTTTAACAATAGACTATACTAATGTTGGACGATTTGACGTTACGTTTACCGATCCTTACGGATTACAAAGAACTGTATTTGGAATGGATAACCCTAATGCGACCGGAGTAGCGGCTAGAAAACTTGTTGATATAATGCATGTTTGTCCGAAATTCTCGCTAAAAAATCTGCCTAATGATCCGAAATTCTTGTATGATGAAAATGGCAAAGTAATAGGGGTTGAGAGAGGTACAATCGACCTTGATTTTACTTTCGGTTCCGATCCTGATGAGACAAGTTTGGAGTACTTGCCTGGTAATTATCTGAAAGTGGAATTCGACAGTCAAGACGCTTTTGTTCCGGATCCCGACAGCAGAACTATCCAACTTAAAAATGCCTCAGATGGTACTACTTTAGGTTCTCCTAATACAGCTACATTGGAATATCCAACTATAATCGAAGGCGAAGAACCGTCTATAATAGAATTTCAAGAATCCAACTATGCTGTTTATGAAAACGAAGGCGCTACTATTAATATTGTGCTAACGCGGACAGGAAGCCTTAGTAATGACATTCAGTTTAATATAGACACTTCTGGTAGTACTGCTGCTAAAGGTGTCGATTATGATGATTCTAATTGTCCTGATAACAGTTTAGATGGTTCACATACTTTCCCTGCGGATTCATCAACTATGGAATTTCCTATAACGATTCACAATAATAATGATACAGGCGACAAAACAGTTAATATTACTTTAAGTTTTCCTTCTGGCCTTCCCACAGGATTCCAACACGGCAAAGAGAATGCTACTTTGTATATTGTAGATAACGACGCTAATTCTCCTGGACAATTTCTATTGGGGTCAAGTACATATAGTCACGATCCGAGGAGTAGTTCGCAAATTACTGTAATTCGTATAGGCGGTGCTATTGCAGATGGCACGGATGGCACAGAAACAGTAGATGTTGATGTGGATGGTACTACTACCACTGTAACTTTTGCTGACGGAGAGGTGAGTAAGACTGTTGCGATCGATGCTCCGGAAATCACAACCTTCACGAGAATGTACACCACATATAAGTGGGTTATGGATAATAGCAATCCTGCTAATCCCAAACACGCGGTAAATTACAAATCTGCTTTATATTTGGTTACCAGTGAGTTTCTCGGATGTTATCGCAATAAGGTATGCGATCTTGCGAAAATAGGTAGTCCCGTAGATGGCAGTGTGGATATTAATAGTCCTGATGGCTGTACTCCTATAGGTGCAAGTATAAGTGATCCTGTTAGCACGATGATGTTGGTCAGTGAGGGTGCTGGCTCTCTCTCGGGTATCTCGATTATACCTAATATTGATGCCGGAAATAATAGCCCCGAGCTTATGCTTGCATTTCCCGACGCAGATGTCATAGATTACGCTGATCCAGCCAAACCACCGAGGCCTGGGGCTGGTTTTATCACAAAATTAGATTCGCGAGATCGTTTTTCCGCTTCGTGGCTTAGAGGACCGGATCAGCCGGATAATCCATGGGAGCGTGGCCTTAACGGAAACCTTGGTGCGATTGGTGTATTTGCAGATTTGCCTTTCAATCCCGAGGTATATCTTGGCAGTCCTGACAATATTGATGAGCAAAAGACATTATTAGAAATTCTCGGACCTGGCGATAATGCACATCTTTCTCAAGTTACAGGATTTGGGCGATTTGCTTCTCCTAATGATTATAGCTCTTATGTATTAGGCGATTTCAATGGTGATAATATCAATGACTTTGTCGTAGGTGCCCCTGATGCAGGTGAACTTTATATTATTCCCGTTCGTCCGATATTTACCCGAAGAGTGGCTATTATAGATTTGGCTGATTTTAATAAAGAACTTCCTCCGGGCGCAGATCCGAGTTTGGAAGTTCCTATTTTGGGTGTTAAAATAGATGGCTTACCAGCAGGTTGGAAACTTGAGACTGCAGGCGATTTCAACGGCGATGGTCTTGCTGATTTCATTATTTCGTTGCCTAATGCGACTAATAGTAACGGTGATACTAACGCAGGTAAAATTATAATCGTATTTGGTCAGAAGAACTTATTTGGTGACTTTTCTATAGATCAAATCGGAAGCGAGCTCGGCAAACAGATACAGGGAATAGTTTTCGAAGGAACTTCTCAGGATGAGCATTTTGGCCAGAACGTGAAATCTATTTATGATTTTAATGGTGATGGTCTTGATGATATACTTATTTCCGAGCCTAACGCTACTGCTTCGGGAAAAACCGGTTGCGGTAGGGTATATCTAATCTATGGTCGAAAAAATATTATCAAAGAAGAGTATGGTACCGGCAACAAGATGGTTGATTACGATGGTGATGGTAGTCAGGACGGTATTTTCTCTGCTGATATTATTGGTACCAATAACCTTCCGGGTATAGTATTCATTGGCGCTCGAGCCAATGATAATCTTGGAGCAGCTTCTTCCGCTGGTGATGTTAATGGTGATGGTATCGGCGATATACTCTTGGGTGCTCCCGGAGCTGACATAGAGGATAATGATGTTCAGAATAACGTTGGCAGGGCGTATCTTATCCTCGGGCGTAAGTTCGATCCGTGGCAGAGTAATTAATTGATATATGTGGTTAAGCACACAGGCCAATAAGCTCAAAGAAAAGTTTGGAGGATATAAAGTGAAAAAGGCTAACTTAAAATATTTTGTAATAGCAAATTTGTTATTGCTCGGGACTTTTATTCCGTATGCAAATGCAGCGGATACAAGCGTATCTTATGTGCCGGGCGATGTACTTCTCAAAGTTCAGCTTGGTGTAAGCATCGATAAAACCGGCGGTAAGGTAACCTCCAACGATCCCGAACTGTCAGCTGTTCTAAACAAATACCAAGCCAAGGACGTAAAGGAATTATTTCCTTTTGACAAAAGTGGCACGCTTCTGAGCAGAACATATAAACTGGTATTTGACAAAAATGCGGATCTCTTTTCGATAATAGCTGACCTTTATAAGGTAGAGTGTGTCGATTATGCTCATCTCAATTATATAGCCAAACCTTGTGCTGTCCCTAATGACAGTAGCTGGTCGAAGCAATGGGGCAAGCAGAAAATCGACTGCCAAGATGCTTGGGATTTATTTACCGGCTCGGACAATATTGTTGTCGCTGTTGTCGATACGGGAATAGACTATACGCATCCCGATCTTGCCGATAATATGTGGATAAATCAAGCTGAGATTCCCGATAACGGGCTTGATGACGACAATAATGGCTATGTCGATGATTATTACGGCTATGATTTTGCAAATAATGATTCCGATCCTATAGGCGACGACAATAATCAACACGGAACACATGTTGCTGGAATTATCGGTGCGGTTGCGAATAATACAACGGGCTTGGATGAAAATATAGTAGGTGTGATGTGGGACTGCCGATTGATGGCACTCAAAGCAGGCGGCGATAAGACCGGATTTACGAGCGAAGATATTGTAAAGGCTATTCGCTATGCAGCCGACAATGGTGCTAATGTAATAAATATGAGTTTTGGAGGATATTATTCAACTGATGAACAACAGTCTATTGTTGAATATGCCAATAATAAAGGTGTTGTCTTAGTGGCAGCTGCTGGCAATGACAATAAAAGTAGAATTTCATATCCTGCTGGTTATGATGATGTAATAGCTGTAGCAGCTACCGATCAAAATGATGTTAAGGCAAGCTTTTCGAATTTTGGTACATGGGTTGATATCTCTGCACCAGGTGTAGATATTCTTAGTACGATTCCAAACAATAAATATGATAGTTGGGACGGTACTTCAATGGCTTGTCCGATGGTTTCCGGTGTATGTGGGCTATTATTAGGCTATGCTGATAGCCTGAGCAAGTCTTTAAATCCGGCTCAGGTAGAGTCTGTTTTATTTGAAACGGCAGATAATATCGATGAGCAAAATCCCAACTATATCGGATATCTCGGAGCTGGAAGAGTAAATGCATATAAAGCACTCGACTATCTTAATGAAGGTAATCCCGTTTCTAAGTTAGTTTCAATAGGGATTTTTACAGAGGACGATCAAGAACCGAAGGAAGTTACAGAATATGGCTCACTACAGCTTAAGGCTATGGGGTATTATAACGATGGCTCACAAGAAGACCTTACCGATCAGGTAACTTGGGTCGTTAGACCTATTAAATACGGAAAGTTCAATTCGGCAACTCCTGGAAAATTCTTGGCATCTGGAGTTTCCGCTGATAGGGAAGTTGTCGTTACCGCTTATATTGTAAAACCAAAGGGTGGAGTATATCCTGCTACGATGATATTCAAAAACTATCGCGTAATAACAATAAAGGACAATCCGAATTCCGCACCTTTAGCTATAGAGGGCGATGATTCTGTTCCTGCGGGTTCTGCGATGAACTTTACCGCTAAACTACTTGGCACGGATGTAACAAATGATTGCCAGTGGTCTGTTACGGAAGGAAGGGAATACGCAACTTTTGATTCTTCCATCGCAGGCAGATTGATAATAAATTCCGATGCTACTGTCGGGCAAAAGGTTAAGATAAAAGCGCTTTACATTGATTCCGATACGCGTGTTAGTTACACACAGGAAAAGGAAATCACCGTAGCTGCTCCTGCAAGTAAGCCGGTAGCGGGCTTATTCATAACGGGACGTTCAAGTGTAACAGCAGGCTCGACACTTACCGTTAGAGCTTGGATTGCATATCAAGGGCAGAGCCAATTACAAGAAGTAACCTCTGATGCGGAATGGACTCCGAGTACGCCAGATACTGCTGGTGGATATTTTACTCAACCAGGTACATTTCTCGCAACCAATGTTTCGGAAAAAACATCCGTTACTTTGACATCTGCTTACACCGTAGGCGGAACAACTTATCAGGCTTCCGTAACAGTTGAGGTGCTGCCGGCAACTCCAGCAGATGAATATTTAAGCGGTGATAATTCATCCGGTTCCGGTGACGATGATTCTACAAGTCAGACTACGGACGATAGTAGCGACGATACCAATAATAGTAATATTAAGGATTTGCTAAACGGTGTACCTTGTTCCGCCATCGGAACAATCATCATCGCTTTGGTAATATTCGCTGGCTTTGTCTTAATTAAAGAGGAGTAAGGGTCCTTTTTTGGGCAGAAGATCTCTTCTTCTAAACGTTCCGCATGTCATTCCGCAATTTTCCACCGGCAGGTGGAAAATATGCGGAATCTATCTTTAATCATCGATCGACAATCATAATTCAGCAATTTTTATCTGCTTTGCTGTTGTTGTGCACGCCAACCCCGCCTGTGCGGATTCACGCAACGCAGGAGCTATCATTTTACCCGTCTGATACATCGCTTCTATCACTTCGCGAAACGGAATAATGCTTTTAATCCCCGCACAAGAGAGTTCCGCTGACAATATCGCTGAGCTCGCAGCAAACGCATTACGCTTAACGCAAGGCACTTCCACCAGACCCGCTACCGGATCGCAGGTCAACCCCAAATGATTTTTCAATGCGAGAGCAGCTGCATTCAATATTACTCTGCTCGAATAATTTTTCAGAAAGCAAACGCATCCGGCCGCCATCGCTGACGCTGACCCGCATTCCGCCTGACAGCCACACTCCGCACCGGAAAGCGAAGCACCTTTGCCTATCATCGCTCCTATCATACCAGCTACCGCTAATCCCGCCCGTAACTGCTCATCCGAACAATTGAGATGTTTTGCTACGTTAAAAAGGACAGCTGGCAGTACCCCCGACGCACCTGCGGTCGGTGCGGATACTATCCTGCCCATCTTCGCATTAAGTCCCGCCACCGCAAGCGCATCGCGAACAATATTACTAAGCACTTCGCCCATCATCGAGCTATTCGATAAGCAATAATCCGACCATCGCGAATGCTCCAGACCAACCAAACCGCTGACGGAAAGTTTTTTTGATTCGCACCCCTCTGCTATTGATATTCGCATCATTTCAATAAGATAATCGAGCCGAGCATTGATTTGCTCGATTGGTATATTCGTTGCCTCCGATTCCAGATGAATTATCTTTTCTGCGAATCGCTCAGCGGGAATATCTTCGTCATAAAGTTCCGTCGGGATATTAAATATTCCCTGCTGGCGTGGCGAAGTTATAGGTTGAACTGTTCTTATGGATTGTACATCTTTGATTTGACTAAGCCTGCTGATAAGATTTTCATCGGGCATCTGGTCAAGCACAGCGCTCATCAATGCGTCACCGCCAGGTCGGTTACGAGCGGAATTAAACTTACTGATATTAAAACCAAGTTCACCGCATATGGAAGCAACCTGCCCGATCAGCCCAGGCCTATCCCTATGCCAGATGAGCAGCGCAGGCGAAGTACCGTCGAGATCACATTGAAAATTGTTTATCTGCCAGAGCTTAACTCTACCTGCTCCTAAACTCGATGCCCATAGTTCTATTTGGTCTTTTCCCGATGAGAGTATCAAACGAGCGGTGTTCGGATGAAGATTTTCGTTCAAATCACCTTTGACGAATTCGTATTTCATCCCTTCCCGCTCAGCGATTTTTTTCGAATTACTCAGTCGAACATCGTCGGGCGATATGCCAAGCAACCCCGCCAACAGAGCGAGATCCGTCCCATGCCCTTTGCCCGTCTGTGCGAACGAAGAAAACAGAGTAATTCTCGCACTTTCAGGCCTTTTACCTAAAACCGCCCGTCCGAGCAGTCCGATCTTTACTGCTCCTGCGGTATGGCTCGAACTTGGGCCTACCATTACCGGTTCGAGAATGTCGAATATACTTGTTACATTCATTATCTATCGTTCTTTTTCTGATAGTTTCGAATATACCGCATCAGCGTATCGAGAAACTGTTGCGGCTTGATACGTTCAACTCGTTTACCATCGATATAAATAAACCCGCATTCTTTTCCTGCAATAAGCGCAATGTCAGCGTCCGCTGCTTCGCCAGGCCCGTTAACGATGCAACCCATAATTGCAACTTTTATCGGCTTATGAACCTTTCGCAACCTTGCCTCGATGCGAGCAGCGAGTTTTGGAAGATCCACTTCGCATCGTCCGCAAGTCGGACAGCAGATAAGCTCGGGCACGGAAAATTTTCGTAGCCCGAGAGCTGAAAGAATTTCCCTGCCGACATAAACTTCTTCCACCGGATCGCCGCTTAGCGATACTCTTATCGTATCCCCTATACCCTCCGCCAACAGAATACTCATCGCTGACGCAGAGCGTATCGCACCCGTCGAAATAGTTCCCGCGTGTGTCAACCCCAGATGTAGCGGATATTCATATCGCCTATTAAGCTCACGATATATATCTATCGTTTCCGTAACCGAAGGACTCTTAGCTGATAGAACAAGATTTTCAAATCGATTTTTCTCAAAGAAAGATACATATTCGTCAAGCTCCTTGAAAATCAATTTCAATAATTGTTCTCGCGAAATTTTCCGCTTCAGTTCGTTCGCTGTTCTTATCGAGCCAGCATTGATTCCGATACGTATCGGAATATTGCAACTACGGGCAGCTGATATTACCCTTTTAAGTTTACGCCTATCGCGCAAATTTCCCGGATTCAAACGAAGTTTATCTGCCCCTGCTTCGATCGCTTCCATCGCCCGATCGAAATGAAAATGCACATCCGCAACGATAGGCACGCTTACTTGTTTGATAATTTCTTTTAACGCAGATGTATCCTTTCGCGTCG
Organism: Phycisphaerae bacterium; assembly: GCA_015486815.1. Lineage (GTDB taxonomy): Bacteria > Planctomycetota > Phycisphaerae > JAAYCJ01 > JAAYCJ01 > S014-18. Next base: position 16,893 of record WFQY01000124.1, read on the forward strand.
GTACCGCTACACGGACAATTTCCGCACCTGCTTTCGTCAGCTTCACAATCTGCTTTACCGTCGCATCGATATTGTGAGTCAATGTATTCGTCATCGACTGAATACTAATCTCGCTGTCAGCTCCTATGGCGACATCGCCTACCATAATCTTTTTTTTCTTTTTTCCGGTGATTTTCATTATTACACACGTCTTATATTCGGGTCTGTAAATATATCAAGCTCGTCTCTCGATTGCGTCGAAAATTCCGACACTACCGCACCTTCCGGGCCAGCTTGAAACCAATGCAGCGTATTAGGCTCAAGTGTATATTGCTCGCCAGGCTTTAAGACAACCTCGTGCCAAACGGTAAAGTATTGTTTGTATTTCTCCGGCACTTTAGCCTTTGGCGCCAGCGTCGGTTCTCCCGGCACATACAGATAAACCTCACCCCACCTGCAGCGAAAAGTCTCTTCCTTGCCGGGATTATCATCAAAAGGTGGATGGCGATGTTCCGGACAAATCTGCCATTCGAACAACACTAACTCTTTCGCACAGCAGCGATTGGTATTGACATAAACGACAATTTCCAATCCGATATGCTCCAAATCATTCAAGCCAAGGTCAGCTATTTCGATTTGACGCTTTTCATCTTCTCTTAAAACGATACCAGCCCGCTCGAAATAGCTAAGCGTTTTTTGACGTATCTGCTCGGGTGAATAGTTTTTTTCAGCCATCGTATTTACTCCTTATCCGAAAAGTAATTTTCTCGCCACCATGCAAAATATCCCCACGGATTGTCAAGCCGATATTTGCCATCTGTTGATAGCTTTTCTTCCGTGAGTTTATCTTCCTGTTCGAGTTCGTCGCAACCTTTGCCTTCAAGCAAAAATTTATACGCACAGTTTATCAAAATGAATTGCTTATGAGCCTGCGGATCATCTTTGTTATGATCTGGATGATACGCCAAGCTCTTTTCCCGCCACGCACGTTTTATTTCATCGATGCCCGCCGACTCACTCACACCGAGAA
>WFQY01000125.1 GCA_015486815.1 Phycisphaerae bacterium
ATATTATTACTTAGTCTATTGCTTGCTGCGGGATGCTGGCAATTTTTCCCGCCCGATAATTCCGATCTGCCACAATATACGCTTACCGTAACGGTCGATGGACAGGGCAGTGTGTCTCCGGAAACACAAACTTATCCTGCCGGTACGGTAGTCAAGCTAACCGCTACGCCCGAAGACGCCTGGCAGTTTGATCATTGGTCTGGCGCAGCCATCGGCATTACGAATACAACCCTTATAACTATGGACAAAGATAAAGAGGTAACCGCTGTGTTTAAAGAATCATCAAATCCCAAAGTTCGAATGAAGACAACGCTTGGCGATATAGTTATTGAGCTTTACCCCAAGCAAGCTCCTGCTACAGTCGCAAACTTTCTGCAATATGTAACTTCTGGTTTTTACGACGGCAGAGATGGCAACGGTGCGACTATTTTTCACCGTGTGATTCCCGATTTCGTGATTCAGGGTGGTGGCTTAACCGCTGACCTCACACAGAAGCAAACGAATGCTCCTATTGTCAACGAGGCAAACAATGGCTTGAAAAATTTACGTGGCACGATCGCGATGGCAAGAACTTCCGATCCGAACAGTGCCACTTCGCAGTTTTTCATCAATCTTGTCGATAATCCCTCTCTCGACTATGTTGAGGGGCAAAACGCCGGCTATGCTGTTTTCGGTGAAGTCGTAGAGGGCATGGACGTGGTCGATAAAATAGCTGAGGTCGAAACCCATACGGTAGGCCAGTATCAAGACGTTCCGGTCGATCCGATAACCATAACTTCCGCAGCGCTTGAAGAAGAGTAATCTCAAATCTGAGATCTCAAATTTGAAATTTATTTTGTGCTCGCTATCAATGCGAATCTGCCAGCTCGAGTTCCTTCTCTGCGATACGAGAAAAACCGCTCATCGCAAATAGTGCATATCCCCATCGTTTCTATCTGTGAATTTGCTATTCCGTTATCGGACAACTGATATAAAATAGCGCCGTGCAAATCAAACGTCATATTATTTTTGGTTTTGACAACAAAATTTTCGAGTCCCTTTGCTGTCGATATTGCTTCGACAAACTTTTCATCGACCCGATAACAACATTTCCCCGCTCCAGGCCCTACCCCGACAATCAGATTTCGCACATCAATCTTAAAATTTTCACGCATCGTATCGATGGTATTCGCTACTATCCCCTTTACTATTGCTCGCCACGAGCAGTGCATCAACCCAACCACCGATTTATCAGGCTCATAGACGATAACCAGCGGACAGTCAGCCGAAAACATCATCAAGGGGGTATCTTTCAATTCGGTTATCAACGCATCGCTATCCGGTATAGCGTGTTCGCCACCAAATTTTCCCGTACCTGCGTTTCTGTCATCGACAATCGCAACACCGCTATTATGCCTCTGCTGTGCGACGGTAAGACGATCAAAATTAATTTGCAGATATTCGCATATCAATCTGCGATTGGCGATAGCTTGCTCGTTATTTCTGCCGGCGTAATCCGCAAGATTAAAATCATCAGCCGCCTTGAAATACCGAGTGGTAACCGCGTGTATCAAGCCGCTGCATTTACTCAGATTTGCGAATTTCAATATCATCGTCATTCTTCGAATATTTCTTTTCGAGTATATCTTCGCCTTTTATCACCCTGCCCAGCGTCAGAAATATAATCTTTATATCAAGCCAAAACCCCGCATTCTCGACATACCATATATCGAGTTCTATTTTATCCTCGTGCGTCAAAGATGCTCTTCCTTTCACCTGTGCCCAACCGGTAAGCCCGGGCTTTACCAAACAACGCCTGCGTTGATGTTCCGTCCACTTCTTATATTGCCACGGAAGCAACGGACGAGGCCCAACCAACGACATATCACCTTTAAGCACGTTTATAAGCTGAGGCAGCTCATCGAGACTGTATTTGCGAAGGAATTTCCCTATACGCGTTATCCGCGGATCACCAAAATCTTTTGGCGAAAAGCCATACGGATCGACATCCGTACGCATCGTCCGAAATTTGTAAAACTTAAATTTTTTTCCGTCCTTACCAACACGTTCTTGACAAAAAATCGCAGGCCCCTGCGAATCGAGCTTAATAATAATCGCAAGTATCAGCATCAACGGGGCAAATAAGATTAGCCCAACTATCGCACCGACAATATCGATTATGCGTTTGATAATTTTGTACGTCATCTTTTGCTTCCAACTCTCTGATATAAATTTATAATATGAAATATGAAGCTCAACAACATAAAACTTTTCGTTCTCGACCTTGACGACACTCTTTACCGCGAGATGGATTTTGTCATAGGCGGATTTCGATATCTCGCAAATGTTTTAGCTGATGGCGATAATGTGCTCTCGCAAAAGCTATTCGACAATATGGTTCAGCTTCAGTGTCAAGGACACCGAGACATATTTCAGCAAATTTTGAATATGCTCAATCGTCCGACCGACCAAAACACAATAGACGAATTGATAAGGATATATCGTACAGCCGATCGCCCGTTATCACTTTTTCCCGACGCACAACGAATAATAAACAAACTTCGGTCGCGAAACTTACCCGTAGCTATTCTCACCGACGGAGCGTTAGAAGCTCAGCGGACAAAAGTAAAATTACTTAACATCGAATCACAGATCGACAAAATAATCTATACCGACGAACTCGGCAGAGACTATTGGAAACCATCGACAAAAGGTTTTGAACTGCTGATGGAATATTTTCATACCGCCCCAACTGAGAATGTCTATATCGCGGACAATGAAGAAAAAGATTTTTTCGCCCCTAACATTCTCGGTTGGCTAACAATAAAAATTCAGCGTCCCGATGGTGTACATTATATCAAGTCCGCACCAACCGATGATTATCGTCCGCAACATATTATTGACACGCTTGATAAAATCCTGTTATAGTCTAAGAAACATTTCTCTGTGAGGGATTGGAATTATGTTTTTCGAAAACAAACAGAAAAAAGTCGAGTCACAAATCACTCAATACTGCGACAGCGTGATAAACTGCCTCGATGAATTTCGCAATACATTCACGGAATACTGCAAATCAAGCGATCGTGCTCAGCTGGCGTCAGACTATACCCGTGTCCACAAAGCTGAAAGTATAGCTGACGATATTCGCAGAGAAATAGAAGTTATGATGTACACCAAAGCTCTGTTTCCCGAATCGAGAGGCGATATTCTCGGACTGCTCGAGACAATGGACAAGGTGCCCAACGAAGCGGAATCAGCTGTACGAATGATACTCAATCAGCATATCGAAATTCCGGAGCAATTTCGCCCTGACATACTGCAACTTGTCGATATTTGTCATCGTTGTGTTTCCGCTATGATTGAAAGTGTCAACAAATTGTTTTCCGAATTTACCAATGCTACCGTTGCGATAGGAAAAATAGACGAGCTCGAAAGTGAAGCTGACTTTATCGAAGAAAATCTGATAGAGAATATCTTTGCCAGCAATATCGAAGGTTGGAGAAAACTCCTTCTACGCGACCTTGTCAAGCGTATCGCAGGAGTAAGCGACAGAGCGGAAAATGTCGGCGACAGAGTCAGAATAATAGTAGCTAAGAGGAGAATTTGATATGCTTTCATTGAGTGGAGGATTGTTTTTAGGATGGGCACTCGGTTCCAACGACGCTGCAAACGTATTCGGAACAGCTGTTGCTTCGCGAATCATATCATTCAGAACAGCTTCTATCCTTTGCGGATTAGCTGTCGTTACCGGAGCAGTCCTTCAGGGGCAAGAAGGAATACATACGCTAAGCGGACTTACCGAACAAACCATTCGAACTCTCGTAATTACCTCTCTTTGTGCAGCTCTTACCGTTACGCTTATGACGATATTATCTTTACCAATCAGTACATCGCAAGCTATCGTAGGCGCAATCACCGGCATAGGCCTTGCTACCGGATATGTGAATTTCTCAGGACTCGAAAAAGTTGTCATCTGCTGGATCGCAACGCCCGTCGGTGCAATGTTCATTTCCTTTATCGTATATAAAATACTTGGAATAATTTTCACCAAAATTCCTATGAGCATGCTAACACGAGATAAGATCCTCTGGTCTATGTTATTGGTTGTCGGAGTTTACGGCTCGTATGCTCTCGGCGCTAATAATGTGGCAAATGCTACGGGAATATTTTCAGGCCAATTCAAAGGAATTACCGATACCGATCTCGCACTGTTTGGTGGTCTTGCTATTGCAGTCGGAGTTATAACCTACAGCAGGCGCGTTATGATGACCGTCGGCGGTGGTATTATGAGGCTTGACGCATTTGCAGCTCTCGTCGCTGTTACTTCGATGGCAATTACCGTGCATATCTTCGCTGTCGTAGGAGTTCCCGTAAGCACAAGTCAGGGAATTGTTGGTGCGATTATCGGTGTCGGAATTATTCGTGGTGTACACACAATTCAATATCGTATGCTACGTAATATAGGTGTAGGCTGGTTTCTTACACCTACGATTTCATTGATTCTCTCTGCCGCTGGATATGCTATTTTTTGCAGGCCTATTGCTGGTTAATAATATTCTTTTCTCTGTATTGAAGTGAGCGTATATAATTTGCAAATCGCGCGAGTTTAACCATTGTTCCTTGACCCGCTTGTGTATTATCGAGCGATAGAAATTGCATCCCGAATCTAAAAGCCGATGTACCCGGAACTGCTTCTATTCTTCTCGTTTGGGCAATGACAAGCAACGGCGATTCCGGAGCTGGCAACTCCAGCTGTAACAAATACGAATGATTCAGCATAAGCTGTTGCGAAGAATCTACTTCCATTTCCGCACCACCTACGCTTATGTTTGTCAGCTTTCCCGTTACTATCGGTTCTTCCTCGGGAGCTTTATCTATTACCGGAACAGATTCCCACACCCTTACTTTCAAATCCATATCCTCTGGAATGCTTGCCCGATAAAACAAGCGTCGTTGCATCTGTTGTAACCCTTCAGGCCAAGACAGCACATACACTTTTTCAACTTCTTCGGAATTATCGTTCTGCCTTTCCCGCATATCGACAACAGCCGAGACAAACAGAAGTTTGCTATTTCCCTTACGAAAGCTACAAGGCAGTAATTGACCTATTAGCATCTTTTCCGTCCACGGACAATAAAATTGCTGAATAACAAGCTCTTTTAACGGTTTACCTCCGATAAATTGTGATGGTACTTCAATCCAATCGCGACCGAACCTTACCGTTATGCGAAGGTGAACACGATTGTCTATCGCCCACTGCAAGACATCATTTGATTGTTCCCACGGCAGATTTATTGCATACATTATTATGCTCCCTTATTCGTTGATTTATACTTCGACAAATTTTGCTGAAGCCTTTCGGTAAAATCTCTGCTTTGATTGTTTTGCATAAATTGAACTCCCATTAACAGTTCTTCAGCCTTTGTCAAAAGTTCCTTATGACATATTACCGCAGAAGTAAACAATTCCGGTTCCTTGACGCTAAATGCAAAACGAATATGTATCGTATCACCTACAAACAGATACTTATCAAGTTCAGCGTTGGTTTTTATCGACATACCGAGTCTGCTTATATTTGCGATTTTCCCTACCGCTGGTGTCTTTATTTCGCTGTTGTGATTTGCCGACGTCTCCTGCCAGCTTATATACACCGGTATTGAGCTCTCAGGCACTTCTCGACGAAATCTTCTTCGCTGCATTACCTGAATATTTTCCGGACGTGTGAAAATGAAAATCGTCTTATCGGACGACTGATGAATATCTATAAGGTCTGACACCGTCAGATAACGTGCCTCGGTAAGATTTATTATTAGCTGATAGTATCGTCCTATCATTGTCTCGAGGTTATAAACAGGCACATCTAATTCGATCCATATAGCATCTGAGTCATTTTCAGCCTCACAAAGCCTACCCTTTACCGCCTGAGAATTAGTCTGATCGATAGTCTGTGCCCAAACCATAGCTCCCTGACGTATAGCTTGAGCCAATATCCGCTGAGATTTCCGAGGCCCTATGTCATAAGCATATCCGACCATGATTGGTTCCTTTATATCTATAACCCGAACCCGATAATGTTTATATGGACTTATTCTATATATATGTCGGAAAAAAAGACTTAGGACTTAATTACAGATAAGACAAATATCATCAAATTTGTGATAGAATATTTGCAATCTGATACTTAAGCTTGCGAGTAGCTTTACCCCTGTGAGAAATCTTGTTTTTTTCTTCACGTGAAATTTCCGCTGTCGTCTTACCTAACTCGGGAACAAAAAAGTGAGGGTCATAACCAAAACCGTTTTCACCACGCGCCACATCAATAATTATTCCTTCAATCACACCTTCACCGTCAGCCAATATTTTACCATCCGGATCAACCAATACCATCGCACATTTGAATCTCGCTGTTCGCTTCTCCGATGGCACCCCAGTCAACTCCTTTATAAGTTTCTCATTATTCGTTTTATCGTCGCAAGGCTCTCCCGCATATCTGGCTGAATATACCCCGGGCCTACCGCCCAACGCATCAACTTCAAGACCGGAATCATCCGCAAGTGTATAAAGTTTAAATCTTTGCGAATAATACCTCGCCTTCTGAACAGCATTTTCCATAAAAGTATTGCCCGTTTCCTCGCATTCAGGCACCGCAGGCAAGTCTTTCAATGATATACACTTTAACGGCAAATCGCTTAATTCTGCAGCAATTTCATTGAACTTTCCTTTATTGCCGGTAGCTATCAGGATGGTAATTTTTGGCTTATCGGAACTCATAATCCTATTTAAGTTGACTTTCAATCTCATCGAGAATATCGGCAAGCTTCATCGACATTTCTTTATCCTTAGCCCGCCAGGAAATTGTCAAATTCAATCCTATCTGCTGTTCAATTTTCTGACAGGCAAGTACCACTGTAGAGTGATTTTTCTTACCAAGCTGCCTCCCTATCTCCGGAAAACTCATCTTCGTATATTTCCTCGCAAGATACATTGTTATTGCCCGTGCAAGTGCGACCGTCTGTTTTCTCTTCGACGAATGAATGTCAGCTACCTTTACATCAAAATAGTTCGCTACTGCTCTCTCGATTTTGTCAAGCTGACTAACAGGCGATTCAAAACTACTATACTCGCTTGCTACTTTTTCCGCTATCTCTATGCTGATAGGCTTATTACACAAAGACGAATAGGCAAATAATTTCAATATCGCACCTTCTATCTCCCTGACATTACCCCTTACACGATGAGAAATCAAATCGATAACGCATTCGGGTAGGTTCTGCCCGAGTATTTGCGAACGCCTACGTATGATCTCCGCACGTGTAGGCTGATCGGGCGGATTAATCTTGACCACCATTCCGCTTATACATCTGTCAATTAAGGAGTTATGAAATTGCTGGATATGCCTCGGATGCGTATCCGAAGCCATCACTACCTGCTTGCCCGCTGCGTTTATTGCATTGTAAGTATGAAGAAATTCTTCCTGCGTTGCCCTTTTATTCGCAAGAAAATGAACATCATCTATTACCAATACGTCAACATTCCGATACTGCCGGCGAAATGCATCAAGCTGATTGTTTTTTATTGCAACAATAAACTGATTCGTAAATTCCTCTC
>WFQY01000126.1 GCA_015486815.1 Phycisphaerae bacterium
AAATTAAAAATTACAAATAAACAATGAAAAATTAAAAATGAGCTGACGCGGAACGTAAGCCGTGGGCTGTAGAGAGTAGGCGATTGGTGGTAGGGGCAGACCGATGTGTCTGCCCGGAATTCGTCATTTAACATTTTTCATTTAACATTTATCAAATGTTACTTCCTTACAATTTCGATTTTACCGTCTGATGTTCGGACGATTTTGTAATTTAATTTCGCAATATTCTCACGCCAATCACTCTGATAGGTCCCACACGGAAACGGAACCTTGCCCGCCCAGCCGAAGTATTCGCCTACCATATTAAACGAATGTAGTGCGCCCTGTGTACCATTAATATTGCTGCGGGGTGTTTTCGCTTCACCGCAAATTTTCGCACTGCACCACTGGATTGGCTTTGTTCCACTGTGATATGAGCTAAATGCTCCGTCGGGTTTATAATGATATTTGTAAATATGCTCGAGGATCGAAAGAAGCGTTTCTTCAAGCTCGTCTTTTCGATAATCCGATGCCTCCAGACACAGCACGCACATCTCCATCACATTTCGCGGAATACACATATCATCACTACTATCATAAAAACTGCCGTCTTTGTGATGCTTGATGCACGAATCCGCTAACTTATCCAAATATGGAATTTCCATTCCCATCCCGAAAAAGAATCGCCCTAATACCTTTAGCGTGCCCGAAATCTGCTCATAAAGTGGAATTGTTGATTTTCCCCACATCCCCGTTTCGGGATTTTGTTTTGACATAATGAATTCTATCATCTCACAAGTTGCAGGGATATATTCCTCGTGTCCGTCGTTAATGAAATAGAAAAATTCCCGAGCGATACCTGCGGAATGTGAACCCGTACCCCAAGGTTTGTCCCAATTGCCTGTCTTGATATATTCGAGTGCTTTTTGCGGGTCAGGCTTTTCCGTCCCGCCGACTTCGGTGTATGGATATAACAGATCTGTTCCCAAATACCAAAGCAATCCCTGAGCGTATTTGGTAACAGCAGCACGGAAGTTTCTATATTCACGTTCGTTTTCAGGCTCTTGAAATCGCGAATCTAATTGCGGATCAGTGACTAAGCCGGTTTCCTTATCTTGTGCCCGTCGGATATATTCGATAACATTTTTTTCTGCCTGCTTATCATAACCCGGAATATCCCATCGTGATACACCTAAGCTCTTTTCCATCGATTGCAACACAACCGAAGTCGCAGGTATTGTGTATGGAATTTCCGAATCGATACAGTCTTTGAACATTCCGGGTTTATCATTGTCCATCATAGAGATGAACCAGTTTTTAACACTCTTGTAAACGTCAAACATCCATTCGGGAATTGTTACAGTACTCATTTTACTTTACCTTTTTGGTATTTTGTTTTTATATGTTTGGGCAATTCTCGCAAGCACTTTTCGAATCGCTCCGTTGTTCTGTGCATTAATTTATTCCTGTTGTTTGTATTTTAGCTTCGTCTATCAGAAAATCCAGTTTACCTTCAGCGGAATCTTTTCTTATTTCTTTATCCCATTTTGACCATTCTTTTTCGATAAACCATTGGCGAAGCTCTTGCATCTCCCGATAGTTCAAGTTCTCGATTGCCTTTTGTATTTCTTTTATCTTTTTCATATTATGTTCCCGTGTGAATAGCTTTATTGCAAATCGCATAGCTACTCTTATTATACTCAATTTTCCTCTAATAATTCTATCAATTTTAATTTCATTTGTTCCGTTAACTTTGTGTTATTTACATCGGAACAAGCTGTCTGCACAAACTTATTTATTTGTTTCAATTTTTTCGGATTATTAGCGAATTTTCGCTCCGCTAATTTCAACAATTTATAATCCTGCACCCCCGAATACCAAGCTTCCCATCGTCTGCTCGTAACGGGCGCATCACCATAGGCGTTAAACATCGGATAATACACGCTGCCAACCCTATCGCCTCGATGCTTCCAGAAACAACATCCCTGTAATTTGTATTTATACGTCCACCAGAATTTCAGTCTGAACTTCCAGTAAGGTGATTCGGCCCGCTGATTATAGCCACAATCATAAAACCAGATAGGCTTGCCCGTCGAACGCAGAAACGCCAATCGTCCGTCTTTTTCGAATCGTCCGCTCATAAAATCACCGGTAAATGGACACCAAACATCGACATACGGAGTAGCTTTTTTGTATTCCTCAAGTTTTGCGGAATAGTCAGCGAATATTTTCAACTCCGGGTCAATTTTGCGAAATACCTTACCGACAGCGATAAAATTCTTGCCTATATATTCATCAAACGGATATTGCAAGATTCGTTCTTTTGGTACGCCTTGCGAGACAAGATAACCTACTGTCTTCGTTACAAGCGTTTTGAATGCCTTTTTCCATTGAGCCGATAAAAACGGCAAATCCGCTCCTTTCGGTGCGACGGGAAACTCACATCTTAGCCCCCTACGCCATTTTACCTTAAGCCACCAATAAAGTAGAATATAGCCTTTCGTTCTTTTATAAAAATCGACATAAGGTTCGAGGTGTGAAAAGTCCATATCACCAACCAAATTTCCTTTTTTGTCGAATTGATACTTTACCGAATAATTTACCGAGCATTTCGCTACGTTTATTCCGTGGTTAATCAGATCGTTCTGCCAGTTCGGATTTGCAAAGGCATAATTCCACGCAAAGACAGCCAAATCCGTTTTTTCCGGCAATATGATTTTTGATATTCGTAATTTTACACCAATGCTTTGCGATTTCAGACTGAATTGATTTTCGACATTAATTCTGCCTGTGTAAGTTCCGGGTGAGATGTCTTTTGAAATATCAAAGAAAAGCCAAAAGCCAAACGTTATCCCAGGCGAAATATCAATACTACCGAGCGGATTAACCTTCGCCAGCGCATCGGGGGCGATCAGGACGCCCGCTCTTATCCCCGTCCACGCAATTTTATAGATTTTTATCGAGTTACGCGGAATGACCTTTCCGTCAGCTGATTTGAATTTACTTACTTTTATAAGCAGATGGATAATCCCCGATGTTGATTCGTCATTATTGATGAAAAATGCACCGTAGGTTATAGCATTGCGGCACGTAGTCAAATTTATTTCTCTGCTGATTTTTTTAGGTACACTAAGCGTTGGCGGGAATGGCAGCAGATACGGATCGCCTGTCCAAATAGTTATTTTCCCTGCCCGCTGATTTGCAATAGCAACATTGCCTTTCGGAATCTTCAACGCATCCGTAGATAGTGCGATTTTGTCGATATGCCCCCATTCCCATTTCGATGACAGTTCAATTTTATGTATGCCCCTATCGAGATTTAACGGCTCGGACTTGAACCAGACGAAGTTTTCACCATCACCATAATAATCAAGAGTATCTTTTAGCATTATCAATTCGACTTTTCTGCCATCGATTTTAGCAACGTATTTTGCAGAGGGCTTTGCTGTCAGAAATTTATCATCATTATAGCCGCTTCTTGCCCGCAGATATAAATAATACGTTCCGCCCGTTTTGACGTTTACATTCCATTTCAGCACATTACCACGCAGATAGACGCTACACTTATTGCTTGCGTGCGAATAGGTAGCAACACGCATCGCTTCAAGCGATTTGTTGCCTATTGTCATCCCATATTGATTTACCAGCGCTTCAGCTTCCGTTTGATAAGTCTCAGCGAATACCATTGATGCGGTAATGCATATCAAAATGAAAATAATAAAGCTAAAAATAGTTTTCATTGAGTGCCTCCGTAAAAATGTAGCGAGAAAAAGATTTTCTATCTTACTCCGAAATGTCAGCGAATGTATTCCACGGCAGGTCGAGAATTTTATTCGCTATGAGATAATTTACGTGCCCATCTGCAAAGCTTACATTCGCTCCGCCATTATGTCTGAAATCGAATCTTGTAATTCCGGGCATATGAGTATATACAGGCGAAAATTTACCATCGCAGAATATAGGTGTTTTAGTAGGATCCGCTATCATTGCGATAGGCACAAAAAGATCGGAAAAAGAATTTATATAAGGCTTTCTGAATGCGTTGGAATAGGAATAACTCACATCGAAATGCTGAACCCAGCCATTCCAGCCATATTTGTTGTCCGAAGGACACCCCTTAAGCAATCCGCCTTGCCCGTCCAGATATTGCTGTTCCGTCTCGTTTATATAGGGCAGGATATATTTGTTCCAATGGTTGTAATTAGTACCCGCGTGAACAGGCCATTCTTGAGGCAATGCGTAATGGGCAATCTTATCGCCGTTTTCCTGCGCATAGTAAAGAATTCCTGAAAGCAGTTGTCGTTCGTGAGCTGCGCATACGATCTGTCGGGCTGACTCTCTCGCTCTCGATAGTGCAGGCAACAATATCGAAACCAAAACAGCAATAATCGCCACCACGACCAAAAGCTCAATGAGTGTAAAACCGTTCTTTCGACTTTCCATACCAAAACCCCGAATAAATTTATAATTTACAATTTGTAAAGAAGCTACGCAGCTGCCAACAGCCTACTGCCAACCGCCTACGTTTTCGCTTTTCTCTTCTTCAATCAACAATCAACATTCAACAATCATCAATTCTTCCTGCGTCAGCTCATTTTTAATTTTTAATTGTTTATTTCGTATTTTTAATTTCAGAGGGCACAGCACAACCTGCACCCTCCGATATCTTCTACGCTCAACAGCCAACTGCTTACGTCTTCGCTCTTCGTTTTTCTACTTTCTGCGGATAAATCCCAATGCTCCGATAGAAAGCAATCCTATCGTCGCTGGCTCGGGAATTGGCTGACCTATTGCTAACTCATCAAAGTAATACGTTGCAACATCCGGATCGGAAGCCTGTGGCAGGAGCAGCTGAATCCATTTGATACTCGTCCAATCGTTCGAACCACTTTGCCAAGCACTGGTGTAACTGTCAGCTGTTACCGGTACGTCATTCATCGTAGCGCCGTTAATAGTTGACGTACCATCGCTGTTCAGTTCCAGATGTATTTTCCACCAGCCGTTGGCATCCGGCGCGATGGATTGGAAATTAGCTTCTGAAATTCTCCAGCACGAGCGATCACTAACGCCACTGCCAATATAAAACTGCAGTGCATCATTACGCGCAATTCCGTTACTGAGTGCATTACCCTTAACAGCGAACTCAACGTATGTCCCTTTTAGTGAAGATAGGTCTCCGTGATCTTCCTGTGAAGTGATGTTTACATACCCAGCGGCATTATCATCCATTTTAAGAGATCTACTTCCTAAG
>WFQY01000127.1 GCA_015486815.1 Phycisphaerae bacterium
AGCCAGCGGATATCTTGCTAAGATATAAGGTATTATCTGCGACTGAAAACCCGATAGTATTGGTCTCAAAACGAAAAAGGATATTCGCTAACGGTAAAGATATTATACCGTTTGAATTTTCCGATTTTGTAAAATTTGATACTACTATTGCAGTTCCGGTAAACCTGTTATTTGAAATTCAGAATCATAACGAAAGGCTATTGCAGAGAGCTGTTTTTCCTTATACGATGTTGCCTCCGTTTCGTGTAGAAGTGGTGCCGGTATTTTTGCATAACCGGCTTGATGTGGTATTTGATGTGCGAAACCTTGCCAATATTTCGCCTGATACGATGGGGCAGGCTTCGTTGATTGACGCGAATGGCAAATTACTTGACAGTGCTCAAGCAACAATGTTGGGGAAAAAGGGACATGTGTTATTGAAGCTAAAGCTACCTGCTAATAAGACAGGAATGTGTTTAGTCAATGCGGTATTGAAAAGCTCGAACGGAAGCATCATTCGAGAGGTAAAACGAAAAGTTGATATACCCGCAAAGCCTCAGTGGTATGGCAACAAACTTGGTATCAGTGATAAGGTGCCTCCGCCATTTGAAGATGTTCGTGTAGAGGGCAATATGATTACTGTTTGGGGTCGAAGATACAAACTTGGCGAGTTGCTTCTGCCGGAAGCGATCAAAACCGACGGAACGGAAATTTTGTCCGAACCTGTTCGCTTGAACTGCATCGCTAAAAGCCAGCTTCAAAAGTGGACTAAAACCGAATGTAAGATAAAGCACGCCAAAGCTACCGATGCGGTTTTTGAATTTAATGCAAAGAGCGACAAAGTTTCCGTGTCGGGCAGATTGAGTGCGGAATATGACGAAATACTGATTTATGATTTGACGGTTACACCATTAAAGAAGCAGGTATCCATATCGGAACTTGCACTTGAGATTCCTATTTATCGAAGAGATGCTGCATTCCTTCGAGCTACAACTTGGCCTATGAGTAAAATGGGCGAGAGAACCAAAGCTATAGCGGCATTGATAGGTGATGTCAAAGCAGAAAAACCACAAGGTTATTTCCCAAAACCTACAAAAAATTATGTTTCCATTTATGATTACTTGCCTAACGGTTGGCATTGGGATAATGAATTTATTCCACAATTATGGGTAGGAAATGACAGGCACGGGTTGTTATATTTTCAAAACAGTCCGGAAAATATGAGCTGGAAAGGCTCGCCTGTAGATGTGATCTATCATGGACAGACTACGATTATTCGCATCAAGTATATTAATATTGAAACGATGCTCCGGAAGCCTCGCCACTATAAATTTGCATTGATGGCTACGCCTGTCAAGAAACGTAATCGCAAAATGGAGCGTATTGCGTTTGACCGTAAATGGTTTACCGATTGTGTCAAAGGAGGTAAGTTGCGCAAAGGGTTTATTCCCGCACTGGTACACTGGAAGGCGGGACGGTGTGAAAAGGATTATCAAATAGTCGATCTCGCACAATTTCGTCGGGAAGTATCTGAAACGCGGTCACAGGGAATGGAAGTTATTTTGAATAATTCACCGTGTCTTTATGTCGAAAACTCGCCGGAATTTGCCCTTTATGGTCCCGAATGGATGGAACAGCCCGTGTTTAAGTATTCCAATCACGGAGGTTCGAATGTTACGCTTATTAAAGTATGCCCTGCTACAACCTTTACCGATTACTATCTCTGGTGGGTTAAGAATTTGATAGAAAATTACGATGTTGGCGGTTTGTATTTCGATGTTACTGGTGCTAACGGCTGTATGAATCCGCATCACGGACACGGATATGTTAAAGATGGTGTTCGCTATCCGGTTTCCGATATGTTTGCGTTGCGTGAATTTTATAAGCGAATCTACACGCTGGTAAAGGAAGAAGGAGAACGTCGCGGAAGAAAATTTGCAATTTATCAGCATAGTGGTAGTCCTATTTGCTGGCCTTATATTGATTTACTGTGTCGCGGAGAATATTGGGAACGAGTAGGAGCTCAGATTAAAAAGCGTGGTTGGTGGTCTATAACCCCGACATACTTTCGAGCTGTGGAGAATGCAGCTCCGTTGTGTGGGTCATATACATTTTTTTCGGGTGTTAATGATAAAACCGGACCGGAATCGCCAAAAGCATATCAACGCCTTGATCAGGAAAAACTTGCGGTATTGCTTTTGCTCGATGTCCTACCGTGTGCGGATAAATGGATGACACCTATATTCAGGGAGCAATGGCCGAATGAAAATAAGCCCGGCTTGTTTGATATCTGGAAGGTATGGGAAGAATTTGACGTTGATAGTGCCGAGTGGGTTCCTTACTACCAAAAGGACACGAGGGTTTTCTGCACATCACCGAACATTAAGGTAAGCTTTTATGTGCACAAAGGACGGATTCTGGTGGTTGCTGCAAATTTGACCAGAAAAGTAGTTGATACTATGCTCAAAATTGATCGAAAACGTCTTGGGTTTAACTCACATTTACTAAAGGTAAAATACCTCGGATCGGGCAAAACGGATGTTGTCGATAGCGATGAAATCCCATTGCATATCGATGCCAGAGATTTCCGCTTGTTCTTAGTGGAATGATTGTTTTAAACTATTAAGAATGAATTTTTAGCTATTAGTCCGTAGCCATTAGCTAAAAGCCAAAAGCTAAGGATTAAAGACTATTAGATTAAGAAATATAGTATAGAGATTGTTGCTTATAGAAAAGAATTATGAATATTATTGAAAAACATTTTATCGACAGAAGCAGAAAATATGGTAATCTACCTTACTGCTGTACAATGTCCCCAGATGGTGAATATATCGCGTATCTCAAAGCCAACGGAAACGCTGAAACTTTAGTATTAAAAGCGATAAATGGATCTTGTAATGTGGTGTTGGCGAGCAACACATTCATTTTAAGCCCTTGTTTTGTCAGTGATACATTATGTTGGTCTGAAAAGTGTGGGGCGGATTGGATTCTTCGCTATACGCGCATTGCAGCCGCAGGCGAACAGGTGCAGGAACTATCGCTGCCGGGTCGGCCGATGTCTCTTTCTGCTTGTTCGGCCGATGAAGGTAAAAGGGGATGGTTAGTTTGGGAACAGAGAAACGGCAAGAAGACACGACTCTATATGGCAAGTGTAATTAATGGTAATATAAGTGCCGTACGTGAAGTAGATACCGGTCGATGGAATGCCTATGATCCCGTATGCGCAACAGATACGAACAATCAACTTCACATTGCCTATTGTGCTTTTAAAAATGGCAATTATCGCATTATGATTCAGCCTGTGGACTTGGACGGTTCTATTGATGTGAATAAGGCTATGCGCGTTAGTAATGAGTCGGGTCCGTGTGTTTATCCTTCATTGTCTCGACGTTCGCAGGGCGGAGTATGGTTTTCATTCACCTGCCTTGATGTACCCGGTAATCTTGAATTTGTTTACCCTTACGTCCAGCATTTACGCCGTGCATCGCAGTTGGCGTGTTTCCGCTCACGAGGACTTACCAGAGTAGGTCTGTTTGAAAATGGAAGAGTAGCCGCTCCTCTTGCCCCGCCAAGTCCTCAAGTCAGACAGGGGAATATAGCGGCTATGCGGGTGTTCGGTTCGGAAGGTTCTGCCCGCTCTCATGTTTTCGAGGATCATCAGGGCGTAGTTCGGCTGCTCTTGCGACAACACGTAGATGAGGACAAAAGCTGTGTATTTCCAGATAATCCACCGTTAACCAAGCCCAAAGTTGCCCCCACACCGACCGGCGCACATCGGTATCCTGATATATGTATAATGACCTTGGAAAAAAAGGGGTGGTCCGAATCCGAATCAATCATTCCAAGAGCGCATTTTCCATCTCCCATAGCATTTTGTTTGCGGGAAGATCACTTACGCATCTGCTTTACGCAAGACGGACGGGCAAGCGGACATCGTACCAGTGGCGAATGGTTTGATAATCAAGGCGAACTGGCTGTGGGTATTATCGATGTGAAGCTGGAGCCTTTAGATTCTTTTGATTATGTTTGCAAAGATGTTGTTATGACTCCTATAGACGGCCCGTCTATTGAAGAGCCTGTCATTGTACGTGAACGAACAGGAAAACAGATCACCGTATGGGGACAGACTCATTGCCATACTATTATTTCTGTTTGCAATCGTGAACTCGAACATGATGCTCATTTTAATTATCGTTTTATTCAGGATGTTCAGCACGCTGACTTTGCCGCTATGACTGATCATGAATACAACACTGGCCCGGTCGAAGAAACTTTTATGAAAAAACTGGCGGATTATTATTATTTTCGGAATCAGTTTGTTTCTCTTCCGGGATACGAATGGACGGGGAGCTACTGCAATCATGATGGAGGACCTTTTGGACACCTGAATGTACTTTGGTTTGGTGATGATGCAACCGCTTTTAAAATTCACAATCCGGCAGACCTTGATGATCCCGGCAATACCCCGGAAAGACTCTGGCAATGCTACAAGCATGACCCCGTTCTTACCATTCCGCATCACGTAGTCGATGCATTGCACTGGTACAATTGGTCATTCTGGTCGGAAGGATGTTTTACACCGGTCGTCGAGATTTTTCAGGATAACAGAGGATCCGGTGAATCGCCCCGTGCTCCCGGAGTAGCGAATTTTATGCACATCGATAACGCAAAATGGATAGTGAATGCGCTGAAGGAAGGTAAACATTTCGGCTTTATAGCCGGGGCGGATCATTTTGGTCTTGCCCTCGCTGGCGTTAAAGTGGATAAACTGACTCGACAAGCACTTTTTGACGCTTTGCGACGACGAGAATGTTTTGCGACGACAGGATGTACTTTAGAAATGACTTTTGAAGGCAATGGTCAACCAATGGGTTCAATAGTGAATTCCAAAGAAATCGAGTTTACATTTAAGGCCGACTCACCTGAACTTATACAGGAATTACATGTGCTTCGAAATGGAGAGATTTATAAGACCATTGCAGTTCAGGAAAAGCACTGCTCCTATAACTGGAAAACGACCCGCTGTAACAATAAAGAATTCTGGTATTGCCGCATTCTTTTGACGAATGGCGAGATAGCTTGGTCTTCTCCTATTTGGCTTGAAAAAGAAAATGAAGTATAAATTAGTTTTGTCGAATGTCTGTAAAAGAGAAAAAAGGATTATTTTATGACAGATTTAAACTACTCAAACTGACCGATTAAGGTAATTTTGATGGTAGTAATTATCAAACAAAAACGTAACCGTTCAGACTCCTATGTCGGCTGGGGTAGGAGTGATGGGGTTGGGGTTTGAAAATAATGAGCGGACAGTGCGTCTTGCAGGAATTTCCAGCTGGAACGTCCCTGCTTTTTGCAGGTATCCGGAACCGTCCAAATTCGGGCATTCCATTGCCTTCCCTTCAATGAACGGCTGCCTTGCGTGATTCGTCTGTCGATCACCGCAGAACGAATACTTCGCTCGGCTGCGTTATTCGTCGGTTCAACAGCATTATCAAACAGAAATCGAAAAATTGCATCACCATGCTTGACCAGCCTCCTGGCTAACGTCCTGGATTTGGAACGTTCACCACAGGCTTGCATTTCAGCCAGCAGCAGAACGCGAGCCTTAATTCGAAACATCACTCGGACAAAACGCTCTTTGGGGATTTTTTCTAGCAGATGCCAGAAGTGAAACAATCGTTTGAAATCGGTCAACAAACGCTGACCAAAGCGTTTGTATCGTTCGCCGGGAGTTGTCGTCAGAAATTTTATATCCCGAATCAAATGTTCGAGTCAAAACTTCTGAAGGCAATTGGAGTACTTGACGTAGGCACTGTAAAAGTCGCTGACGATCGTTCCGCCGTAGGTTCTTCCGAGAACCTCCTCAAGAACCTTGGAGCTTCGCGATAACCAGACTGTCCGCCTTGCTTGCGGGAACCGCTCGATGGTTTTGGTTTGGGTGGCTTGACAATATCACTCGATGGAGGTTTGGAGGAGTTGGAAGAATTTTTCGAGAGTTTGGCGACTTACTCGGTAAGACTGTTTACTTTTGCGGTAAGTTCAGCGTTGGCTTTGAGAAGTGCGTCAACCTGATTTTCCAGTTCTGCAATCCGTCGCAGATAAAATTGTTCCTTGGTCGGTTTCACCGTCCATTCCTCGCATAAGAACTACAGGTATTATCGGACAAACATAACTTTTAATTGAACAAAAGTTGACACATAATCCTGATTGTGATATACAGCAAACTGAAATATGGGTATTTGATATTGGGCGTGTTGTCCAACATTATTAAAATACCCGTGAATGGTTAGATTTCCAAGAACAGGAATGTGTAATGATAGACCACAAACTCAAAGTTGGTTTTGTGGGAGCAGGTAATCATGCAAGCTGGACTTTGTATCCGTGCTTTCAGTACTTTGACGATGTAAAGCTTACATGCGTATGTGATCTGGACGTGGATAAGGCACGGAAAGTTGGTGGATCGTTCGGGGCAGAGCGTTTTTATGGTGATTATCGGGAGATGCTGGATTGTGAAACTTTAGATGCGGTTTTTTGCTGCAGCAAGCCTCCAGTTCACGCCGTGGTGATAAAAGAAACTATTGATCGCGGCGTTCCTTTGTTTGTGGAAAAGCCGCCAGCCTCTACCGCAGCGGAGATGAAGGTTCTGGCAGCAGAGTCTGATAGTCGGAATGCGATTGTGATGGTTGGGTTTATGCACCGTTTTGCTCCTGTAACCGTATGGGCAAAGAAGGTAATGGCAGATGCGCAGTTTGGCCGGACGATGATGATCTATGCCCGAGAGGGTATTTGGGGAGGTTCCGGTGAAGGTATGGTTCGCGATTCGGCGATTCACCACATTGATCTTTTACGTTATTTATGCGGTGATATTAAATGGGTACAGGCGACAGGATGCAGTGACGGAGACAAGAGAAATGCCTATGCAGTATCACTTATGTTCACCAACGGCATTCTGGGGCAGATGAGCTTGAATACCATGGAAGCATTCTCCTATCCCAACGATGCAATTGAAATACATGGCGACCAGGGAGGCTATCTGCGATTGGATAACTGGGTAAAAGCGACATGGCATCGCGATTCGGGAAATGCGTGGGCAATTCCGGATGACCATCGTGCCAGCTCGCTGACTTATGAGCACAGTTGGACTGCGGCTGGAACAAATCGTTCCACTAAAGTGCAGGGTTATGTTGATGAATTAGCACATTTTTTTGAATGCCTGAAGTCAGGTAAAAAACCAACCCCAAATCACTGGGACGGTTATCGGGCACTTCAGATGGTTGAAGCAATTATAGAAAGTTCCAACACCGGACACCGTGTTGTAATCA
>WFQY01000128.1 GCA_015486815.1 Phycisphaerae bacterium
GAGCTGAACCCGGCTTTTGCACTCTCCGCCAAACATCGGAAAACGAAAGCACTTTCGCCTTTTTGTCAGACTCGACAACTATAGTTTTTGCATCTTTCGGTTTGACCTGATCGTAAATCGTTTCAAGCTCAAGCTTTGGCAGGTTGTTAATAAGAGTAAGCTCTTTTTTTATCGTTTGAGCTAACGGCTGATATCTTTTTTTGCTATCAGCGAAATATTTTTTCGTCTTCGCGCCCAAACCTTTTATTTTCACACCCTCTTTTGTCAGATATGCGCCCGCTACCTGCAAATCGGTCTGCACATTTTCGTATATCTTTTGAATCTCCTTAGCTGCATCCGAATATCGGGGAATATCGCCCGATGCTATAAATTCGTTTATATCTTCAGGTGCGAGTTTAGCATCGCGCTTGTCTCTGCTAAACCGATAAAATATCTCGACAATACCGCGATTCTGATTTATCTGCGAATTCTTTTCAGCAAGAGCACGGATGAATTTCAATTCGCCGTCAAGCAGAGACAATATCTGTTTGTTGACCTTGGTGAAATTTTCTATTACTTCTTTATGCTTGCTTGCTTCGTTTGCATATTTCTTGATAAGCCTGCGAATCAGCCTCTCTTTAGCTTTGGTATCTTTTAGCGGGTCGATTATTTCGTATGATATCTCCGACGAAATCGACGCATATCTGCGAAGTAGGTCTGCGACTCGGCGGCGCTGCTCTCGCGATTGTTCCTGCTGCTGAGGGTCTTCTATATCCGAGACACGATACAAAGCTGTCAGCCTTATCGGTTCTTTGAGATTTTTCAACAGCTTGATCGTTCTACTCGATAGGCTAAACTGACCCGAGCGTGTCATATCGATTGCGGAAGGAGATATTCTTGCGACCACAAAATTGATCAATACGATCAAAAGCCAGAATATGACTCCAGCGAGAATTACATTGCTACCGATGATAAGTTTTCTATGTTTGTGTTCCGTTGTCTCTGTTAACGCCATCTCCTTGACTCCAGAATTTTGACAGCTATGAATAGTATGCCTGATGTTACCGTAATGAAAAATACCACATTTTTAATATCCAGCAATCCGCGTGAGAATTCGCTGAACCGCTCATATACGTTTACCGTTTGCAGTATATTCTGCCATGTACCAGTTAAGCTCGAGCGAATACCCCACAGAAGAAATGTAAATATGCTAAGCACCAAGAATGCGAGAACAGCGGATATTACCTGATTTTTGGTCAGGCAGCTGGTGAGTGTACCTACCGATATATAAAGCCCCCCTACCAAAAGCAAACCTATATAGCCACAGATTATTGGACCTATGTCAGCATTGCCATAGCCTATTACCATAAACGCATATAAAAGCGTTGGCACAAGCATAGCTGCATAAAACAGCAGTGTTCCGAAAAATTTCCCCAATATAACTTCGAAATCCCTGACGGGGGCTGTCATTAACGTTTCTATCGTACCCGAGCGAATTTCTTCAGCGACTATCCTCATCGTCAACATAGGCAGAATGAAGACCAGAATAAACGCTTGTCTGTCGAACAGGTCTCGCACTTGTGCCTCTCTGCCCGGGATGAATATCTCGCCCGCAAAGAATACGCCCGAGACAGCGAGAAACACCGCACAGACCACATACGCTATAGGCGAATAGAAAAACGCAGTTAGTTCGCGCTTCGCTAACACACATATTCTACTATACATTTATACAACTCCCATTAAATCTTATTTTAGACTCCTGAAAATGCAAATCCGTAGGGGCGGACCTGCGTGTCCGCCCTGATTTTCGGGCAGACACATAGGTCTGCCCCTACATGTCAATCGGGATTTTTGCATTTTGTACGTCCCTAATCTTATTATCTTTCTATCTTTGCTGCTCAGCTACCACTCTGACGAAGAAATCTTCGAGCGATGCTACCTCAAGTCTCATCTCGCGTATAGTCCATTTATTGCGCATAGCAAGCTGAGATATCTGCTCGCGAATATCCTGTTTGCCTTCGCTTTCGACAGCCAACCTTATATATCCGTTAGCTGATATTACCTGCACCGATTTTACCACATCGAGCGTATTAAGAGCTGACTCAATCTGCCCCTTATCGCCCTTAAGCTCGACAATTATCCGCGATTCTTCCTGTATCTGCTGACGTAGTTCATCGGGCGAACCGCTCGCTACCACTTTTCCAGCTGAGATGATAATCGTCCTATCGCAGATAGCTTCTACTTCGTGTAAAATATGGCTTGATAGCAATATCGTATGCCGCTCGCCAAGTTCCTTTATCAACTGACGTGTAGCACGAATCTGCGTCGGGTCGAGTCCGACCGTCGGCTCATCCAAAATCAGCACGTCCGGATCGTGCAAAAGGGCATCTGCCAATCCGAGCCTCTGACGATATCCCTTGGACAGCTGACCTATAGGCCTATCGATTACATCCTCAAGCCAACATCTTTCGGTTACATATCCTATCCTCTGACGAAGTTTATCTTTATCCAACCCCCTTAGCCTGCCACGGAAATCCAGATATTCCTTTGCACGCATCTCGTTATACATAGGCACCGATTCGGGTAGATATCCTATTCGCTGGCGTACTTCGAGCGACTGCTCAAAGACATCAAAACCCGCAATACTCGCTTGACCTGAGCTTGCAGGCATAAAACAGGTGAGGATTCGTATCGTCGTCGTCTTGCCCGCACCGTTCGGGCCTAAAAACCCTACTATCTGACCCTTTTCGATATGAAAACTGATTTTGTCAATCGCTAAAAGATTTCCGTAATACTTTGTCAATTCCTTTACTTCTATCATTTCTAAAA
>WFQY01000129.1 GCA_015486815.1 Phycisphaerae bacterium
ATATAGTAATAGCTTAATTACGTCTAATATGCAAGATAATTTCCGCATTATCGTTGCTTAAACAACTCCTTGCAATACAGGAAGATAAAATATACATTATAAACATTATGTTGCGGATGTTGTTGATAGCTATGGTGTTACTTTCGTCGGAGGCGGTTTCTCGCAGGCAAACCGGCTCGCAGGCTGAGTTTACGATTTTCATCGACCGATTCGGTAGCACTTTCGTAAATAATAAGCAGTACAGTACCGAGCAGATATTGCAGGTTATCACACAAAACCAAAAAGCGATCAAAAAAATAATTATATTATATGCCCCCTTTTCTCTCGAATTCGACAGAGTAAACTTGGCAGGGATGCTAAAATCAAAGTTTCCGCAAGTTAAAATTGAGCTTAAAAAAGCTAAGCGAGGCGATTTTCCCGAACGGATTTTGCACAAAAGTGATAACCATCTGATAGGCAAATTGCTCGCTGAGCGGAATAAGATATTGCAAATGATGACTTTCAGGCATAAGGAAATAGTTGCCCATCTTCAACAATATGTATCACGCCTACGAAAAGAGATAGCGCAGGCTAATCTTAAACTTTCCGTTTGGAACAAAGAGATAATGCCACAACATAAGTAGAGGGTTGTTATAATGAACGAAATAATCAACATCGGTATTGCTACGGTAGATGCGATTGCACGAACGGTAGATAGATTTCCTAATCCGAAAGAACTTATCTTTTTTGATAAGCTGGACATAACGACAGGCGGATGTGCGGTTAATTGTGCCATCGACCTTGCAAAAATGGGAATAAAAAATAGCTTAATCGTCAAGTTAGGCGGGGATATGTTAGGCGATTTTGTCAAAAGTCAGGCGGAATCGTTCGGGATAGACACATCGCACGTCATACGAGAGCAGAGTAACAATACCGCTTTTTCATTCGCAGCTATTGATAAAAACGGCGAAAGAAGTTTTCTGCATACCGTAGGCACGAACGGCACGCTGAGGGCGGATGATATAGATCTCGATTTCATCGCTAAGCACAAATATTGTTATATCGGTGGGGTAATGTTGATGCCTGCTCTTGACGGTAAACCGCTGGCGGAGCTATTGAAGCGGATTCGTTCGCGTGGCGTGATAACTATCGTTGATACCGTATATGTGCTCGAAAGGACTGATAGATGGCAGCAAGTAATTTTCCCTATGCTCGAGCACATAGATTATTTCGTACCGTCCGAGCCAGAGGCACAGGCAATTACTTCGCTAACCAAGCCCGAGGAAATAGCAGAGTCTCTTCAGCAGCGTGGGGCAAACAATATTATCGTCAAATTAGGCGAAAAAGGTGTTTACTATCGGATGAAAACAGGTGAAAATGGATATGCTAAAGCGTATAATGTAAGTAATGTAGTAGATATGACCGGAGCGGGAGATGCGTGGGACGCAGGATTTTTAGCGGGATTAAGTATGGATTACACAATCTCACAAGCCTGCCTGCTCGGCAATGCGGTAGCTGCCTTTTGCATACAGTCGGCAGGCGCGAGCACGGGTATAAAACAGATGAATAGTATTATCGAATTTCAAAACTCGAACTCATAATTACCGGAGGTACCAAATTATGCAGGAATACGAACAACTCAAAAGTCTAATCGCAAGTATCGAGCAAGATTTGGCAAAAGCAGAAGGCGGAAATAAAGCCGCTGGCACGAGAGTTAGAAAGGCGATGCAAGAGGTAAAGAGCTTGGCTCAGGAGATACGCAAACGCATCCTCGAAGTCCGAGCGGAAGGATAATCATCCGAGGTTACCACTACTTCGACAATTACATCCGAAAATCTCAAAAAAGGAAAGATATGTTATGCCGCCACAACCATTGATAGACGTCTCGAAACTTGACATCAATAATATTATCTTTGACAAAGAAGCTATACGAAAAATCAATCCCCAACGATATGAAATGGAGCAGCTCGATGCGATTATATATGTCGATACCGAGCGCGGTCTGATGGCTGGTTTGCGAGATATTAAGGAAGATGAATTTTGGGTAAGAGGACATATTCCGGGCAGACCTTTATTTCCGGGCGTGTTGATGATAGAATCCGCTGCTCAGTTAGCATCGTTCTATACCCATACGGTACTCAAGGACAAAAGATTCATGGGTTTCGGCGGTGTCGATGAGGTAAAATTCAGAGACGTCATCGTCCCGCCCGCAAAATTCATTATCATGGGCCAAGCAGTTTCTATCAAACCGCGAAGAAGTATCTGCTATTTTCAGGGATTCGTTGATAACAAAATGGTGTTCGAAGCAAAAATTGCCGGTATGCCTGTATAGATATGTCCGTATAGAAAGGATAGCTATATGTTGCAAAGAATCGTCTTTCCCGTCGGAAAGAAAAACTTCGCGATTGCCTTTTTGTTCATTTTGCCTGTGCTCTTCTCGGTCGGATGTGCTGGCTTCGTTGCTCGCGCAGGATTAGCGGAGGTTACAGGTGGCAAAGGGTTGCTTACGGTTATTAAAAATCCGCCTTACGGG
>WFQY01000130.1 GCA_015486815.1 Phycisphaerae bacterium
TGTGTGTACTGATTATGATATAAGAAATATTCAGAGGGAATAATGATTATATGCCGATGAATACATCATTCAAAACGTCGTTGAAAACTATTGAGCGGCTGTGCGTTTACAGGCGCATTCTCAGAAATATTGAAACGGATGGTATTGATAATATTTATTCACATCAGTTGGCGAAGCTTGCGGGGGTAAGTGCTGCACAAATCAGGCGGGATCTGATGGTAATCGGATATACGGGCAGTCCAATCAAGGGATATCAGGTAAGCGGACTTTTGAATAGCATATCGGAATTTTTAGACAAACCCGGGTGTCAGAATATCTGCATCGTAGGCGTGGGCAATCTCGGCAGAGCTATTCTCGCATATATTCCGGGCAGATATACGCATCTGCATATCGTTGCGGGATTTGATGTTGATGAGCATAAAATAAACAGGGTGATTGTCGGGTGCCGATGTTATCACATCAACAAACTTTCCGAAATAGTTAAGGAAAAGAATATTACGGTGGCGATAATCGCGACGCCTGCGGAAAATGCGCAGGCGGTGGTTGACAAACTTATCGCATCGGGGGTAAAGAGTATTTTGAATTTTGCACCGGTAACCCTGAAAGTGCCGGAAGATGTTTTTGTGGAATATATGGATATAAGCGTAGCTCTTGAAAAGACGGCATATTTCGCAAAGTGTCGGCGAGAGTAATTGCGAAGCGGGAAGTTTTGTGTTTGTAGGTAGAATTTTCACAGCTATCTATTTCGGGTACTAGTAAAACCACATTCTAACATTCACCGACGGCATGCTTCGCACTTAAGAATGTTAGAATGAGAATTGAGGAATATGGGTGAGAAACGCGATATTCAAGCGTTTTGAGTTTTTAGGATTTTTGAACAGCTGAGATCGCTCTATCTCGCTTCGATACGATTCCGTCTGTCGGTGGAATCACTCATCGACCGCAGTTTCCCGCATGTTGAGTAGTCCCTTGCCAACGAGACAAATTTTTCAGTGCGTTGAGTAGTTCCAACGGAACGTATCGAAACGCTCGTACAAATCCGAACCCACAATGTAGTATTGTTATATTATAATATTTAAATATCACAATACCTTTTAGCTGCCAAGCAGCTTATCAGAAAATTTTTCACATAAATATTAGGAATGTGCGGAATGTAAATTTCAATGGCATTGCGAGTTCGCCGATCGCTTCGATACGATTCCGTCTGTCGGCGGAATCACTCAGCGACCGAAGGGGGGAAGAATTGTTGATTGTTGATTTGAAGATGGATTCCGTATATTTTTCGCCTGTTGGCGAAAAATTACGGAATGACCCTTTGCAGGGTTTTTGCGTTGCGTTTCGTGCGGAACTCCGCGTCATTTGCGAGGAGACTTCGAGATTACGGATTGGCCTTTGCAGGGTTTTTGCGTGTTTTTTTGAAGCGGCGTTTTTATTCTACGGTTACGCTTTTTGCAAGGTTGCGCGGTTTGTCGATATTGCAGCCACGGAGTACCGCTACGTGATATGCGAGTAATTGCAGCGGGACGACGGTAAGCAGCGGTTCGAGTGGCTCGGGAGTTTGCGGTACTTCGAAGATGTAATCACATTTTTTAGCGAGCTGAGAGTCTCCTTTGGTTATGACTGCAACTACCTTTCCGCCACGAGCTTTGACCTCTTCGATATTGCCCAAGATTTTATCGTATTGGCTTGAATGTGTTGCGATAAATACTGCGGGCATGCCGGGATTTACAAGAGCAATGGGGCCATGCTTCATCTCGGCAGCGGGCATTCCTTCTGCGTGGACGTAGCTTATTTCTTTTATCTTCAATGCGCCCTCGAGTGCAACGGGGTAGTTATAACCGCGGCCAAGGTAAAGCCAATGCTCACACTCGAAGAGGTCGCCCGCTATCTGACGAATCGTGTTTGACAGATTGAGCACTTCTTCGATTTGGTCGGGTATTTTTTCGAGTGCGGAAATGAACTGCTCGAAGTTGTGTTGCGAGAGGTGTCGGCGTCGGCCAAGGTATGCGCCAAGCATCGCGAGGACTGCAATTTGGCCTGTGAAAGCTTTTGTGCTTGCGACTCCTATTTCCGGTCCTACGTGAAGATATATGCCGGCGTCGGTCTCACGTGCGATTGTCGAGCCTACGGTGTTGACTATTCCGATAGCTAATGCGCCTTTTTCTTTAGCTTCGCGCAGGGCAGCGAGTGTGTCTGCGGTTTCGCCCGACTGACTTATCGCGCAAATAACCGAGCCGTCTTCGATGATAGGATTGCGATAGCGGAATTCGCTTGAGTATTCCGTTTCCGCTGGTAATCGTGCGAGTTCCTCGAAGAGATATTCGCCGATGAGTCCTGCGTGCCAAGCAGTTCCGCAGGCAGTGAAGATGAAACGATGAGCACGAGCGAGTTCACGGGTGTAATTTGCAATACCGCCGAGATGGATGGCACCTTCTCTGGTATTAATTCTTCCTCGCATACAGGTTCGAAGTGATTGTGGCTGTTCGAAGATTTCTTTGAGCATAAAATGCTCGAAGCCGTCAAGCTCGATTTCCTCGAGTTTCCACTCGAGCTGCTGAATGTCCTTTGTTACCGGTACATCGTCGAGCGTTGTCGTACGAAAGCCTTCGGCGTTTACCGTTACCATTTCGCCATCGGAAAGATATATCACCTGATTGGTATGTTCGATAATAGCGGAGGCGTCGGAAGCGACGATGAATTCGTCATTGCCGATGCCTACGATAAGAGGAGAACCTTTTCTGGCGGCGACGATTTTATCGGGGCAATCGGAGCATATAACAGCGATGCCGTAGGTGCCCTGCACCTCGGACAGAGCGTCGCGAACAGCTTGTTCGAGATTGCCTTCTTTGTAGAAATGTCCGATAAGTTTTGCGAGTACTTCCGAATCGGTCTCGCTGGTGAATTCTATATTCTGCGATTCGAGATATTTTCTAAGCGATGCGAAATTCTCGATTATGCCGTTATGGACGAGAGCGATTTTTCCCGTATGGTCGGTGTGCGGATGGGCATTGGCTTCGTTAGGCTCGCCGTGAGTTGCCCAGCGTGTATGTGCGATACCCGTAGTAGCTGATTGCAGTTTATCGGATATTTTGTTTTCTAAGGTGGTGATTCTGCCCTTTGATTTTTCGACTATCAGCTCATTGTCGCGAATGACAGCGACGCCTGCGGAGTCATATCCGCGGTATTCGAGCCGTTTTAGTCCTTCGAGTAGGATATCGCACGCTTGTTTTTTACCGATATAACCGACAATTCCGCACATAATCTGCTCCTTGTGATATATATAATATTATCGGTTGATATTCGAGGTTACTTTCCATTTAATTTGTCTCTAACGATGCGGGTTATCTGGTCGGAGAGGGAAGTGATTTCAGCGGCTGCCGGGAAAATTTCTTCCTGCACATCGGAAACGAATTTATGGTCTTCGATATATTTGAGATTTATCTCGACGTTGAGCTTTGCGCCTTCGAATGCGCCGCAGATGATTTCGTTAGCTACGCCGACGTCGGAGATGAGCATCGCGGAGCCTTTTTCAGCAAGCTCGAGCAGTAGTTTTAATGCTTTCATACATTCACGGGTAATGTCGAGCGGTGGTTGGCAGCAGGATTTGCAAGCCTGCTGAATTGTTTGGTGTCTGTGTTTTTTTTGCGATTCTGTCTCTTTAGGT
Source organism: Phycisphaerae bacterium (assembly GCA_015486815.1). Classification (GTDB taxonomy): domain Bacteria; phylum Planctomycetota; class Phycisphaerae; order JAAYCJ01; family JAAYCJ01; genus S014-18. The sequence continues at coordinate 3,665 of WFQY01000130.1, forward strand.
AGCGAATACGCTTTGCCCATCTCGTTATGAAAGACATCTACATCTTTCTGCATCAGCTCGACAAATTTATCGCGAATGGAAATGAATTCTTTGAGCATCTGTTTTATCCGATCTTCGACGTCAGCATATTTTTTCTTGCCTATGGTAAATTCGCAGACCATTGCGCCGAGCGATGCGCCAAGGGCAGCGGATAATGCACTGGCGCTGCCGCCGCCCGGTGTATTTTTTTTAGCGGACAAGTCGGAGATGTATTCTTTTATAGTAGCTTTGCGATAGTCTTTCATTTTTGTCTCCTGTTAATAGGTAATTTAGATTCCTGCAAAATACAAACCCATAGGGGTGGACCTGCGTGTCCGCCCTAATTTTTGGGCAGACACATAGGTCTGCCCCTACATATCAACTGGATTTCCGCATTTTTGCGGAAATTAATAGGTAATTAGTACATCATTGCCTGCTTTGACTTTTTGTCCGATTTTTATTTTTATTTCAGGCTTGGGGTCGATTGGTACGATAAGTTCGACTCGCGAGCCAAACTTTATCATACCGAGCCGTTGGCCTGCTTTGAGCTCATCGCCGACGGCGGGTGTGCATACTATACGTTTTGCTATCAAACCTGCAATTTGTCTGACGATAATTTTTTCGGGTAGATTATGTACAGGGTCGTATCTCGGCTCGATGAGTATATCGTTGCGTTCGTTACGGATAGCAGCTTCGGGTTTTCGTGCGTCCAAGAATTCGCCGGGACGATAGGTGATTTGGAGGACTTTGCCATAACACGGGCTGCGATTGACGTGTACGTTGAAGATGCTCATGAAGATGCCTATCTTTTTCGCTTGCTTTCCTATTTGTGGTTCGTCAACTTCGGAAATGTCGGTAATCACACCGTCGGCGGGTGCGAGAAACTCGGTTAGGGGTATATTTTCTTTATTTGCTCGTCGGTCGGGGTCGCGGAAAAAGAGCAGTAAGAAAGCAGAGATGGGTACAGTCAGTACTGCGATCAATACACCGACAATGGGCGAGACGAGAACGCCTACGAGAACGGAAACTACGATGTCGGAAAACAGGCTCATCGAAAAAATCGATATTTCGGTTTTTGCGTATTGTGTTGCAAATCGAATCATTCTGTCAGTTGTTCCTTTGGTTTTTGCAGGGGAAACAGAATTACATCTCGAATAGATGTTGAGTTTGTCATAAGCATAATCAATCGGTCTATTCCTATACCGAGGCCGCCTGCCGGTGGCATACCATAACGTAGTGCGTTAATAAAATCGTGGTCCATAACCGCCATTGTCTCTTCTTGGCCGGCGAGCTGAATTTCGAAATTGCGTTTTTGTATTTTGGGGTCGTTAAGCTCGGTATATGCGTTTGCAAGCTCCATACCTGCGATGAATAATTCGAATCGCAGGGCGAGGTCGGGATTGTCGGGCTTGGGTTTGGTAAGCGGACAAAGCGGAGCGGGATAATCGATAACGAATGTCGGATTTATCAGTTTGTCTTCGACGGTAGCTTCGAAGACTTCGTTGATGACGACGGTATCGTCCATAGTTGCTTCTTCGATGTCGAGTTGTCGGGCTTTTGCTCTGACAGCATCGATGTCATTTATATCGACGCCTGCGTGTTCTTTCAAAAGCTCAGCGTATGTTTTTCGCTGCCAAGGTTGGGTATAGTCTATGGTAAGCTCGCCGAAGGGTAGCTTCATTTCGGGATTGATTTTTCGCACGAGTTGAGAGATTAGCTGTTCGGTGAGATCCATCATATCGTTATAGTCAGCGTAGGCTTGATATAACTCCATCATAGTGAATTCGGGGTTGTGCTGGGTGCTTATTCCTTCGTTTCGGAAATTACGGTTGATTTCGAAGACTTTTTCGAATCCGCCGACGAGTAGCCTTTTCAGGTAAAGCTCGGGGCTTATACGTAGATATAAATCGATATCGAGTGCGTTATGGTGGGTGATAAATGGTCGGGCGGCAGCTCCGCCAGCTATCGCTTGCATCATCGGCGTTTCCACTTCGAGAAAGCCTTGTTCGGTAAGCATTGTTCTTATCTGTGCGATAAGCTCGGAACGGAGCTTAAAGGTTTTTTGGACTTCGGGATTGGAAAACAAATCCACATATCGTTGACGATAGCGAAGCTCGGTGTCGGTCAAGCCGTGCCACTTTTCTGGTGGCGGATTGATAGCTTTTGCGAGTATTGTAATCTCTGTTGCCCACAGAGTAATCTCGCCTGTTTTTGTTATTCCGATTTGTCCGTCAGCTCCGATAATATCGCCGAGGTCGAATAGTTTTGCGAGTTTCCACTGTTGGCCAAGATGCTTTTTGGACAGACCTATTTGCAGTTCGCCGCTCGAGTCTCTTAGCCTGATGAAAATCAATGAGCCTATATCTCGCAAAAAGATTATTCGTCCTGCGATGCGTGCGGGCGGATGTTTTTCGGGATTGTCGGGGTCGAATAGCGCTTTTGCCTGTGCGAGTGGAATCACGCCGTCGAATCGCTGACCATAGGGGTCGTATCCGAGCTCACGTATTTTTTGTGCTTTGTTTAATCTGTCTTCGCTTAATTTTTCCTTAGCCATAGGTCTCTCCAACGTCTGATAACAAAATGATAATGATACCCGATTTTTGTGGTGTTTACAATGAAACTTGTCTTTTACGAGTAATTTTGGTATGATGGATATCGGGTGAGAAGGGGAAGAATTGGCGGAGGAACAAGAGGAAAGAAGCGGATGAGAGAGCAGAGCCAAACAATCGAATATGAGGATTTTCCTTCCGAATATCGCAGGGGTGATAACTATCGGAGATTTACGCTTGCTATACGGGAGGCGATGGAAGGCGGACTGCTTCGCTATTCTCGCAGAATGAAATTGTTGGAGTTGGCTGACGAGCTTGGCATTGAGCGGTTTGATGCAAATCTGATTATCGCTCAGGTTCAAAGGCGGGTTCTGAAA
>WFQY01000131.1 GCA_015486815.1 Phycisphaerae bacterium
ACAGGCGCCTGCGTGGCTGTTTAAGAAAATGATTCGGCTGGCGGGTGTGTTGTGCGAGATTATCGTCGTCGAGTTTGGCTCAAAAGAGCTTTTGGAACGCTTGGCAGATCCGTTTTGGTTTCAGGCGTTCGGGTGTGTACTCGGATTCGATTGGCATTCAAGCGGACTAACCACCGTTACGTGCGGAGCGGTCAAAGAGGCATACAAAAGAATGGGAGATGATTTGGGGATATACGTAGCGGGCGGAAAGGGCGGGGTCTCACGCAAAACACCAAGCGAGATAAGCGAGATCGCATCGAGACGTTCGATAAGCGTCGGCGAAAGACTCATCTATGCAAGTAAGTTGTCAGCTAAAGTTGATTCGTCAGCTGTGCAGGACGGCTATCAGCTATATCATCATTGCTTCTTTTTCGATGATGCGGGCAGGTGGACGGTCGTTCAGCAGGGAATGAATGAGAACAATCGATACGCAAGACGATATCATTGGTTTGCACAGGGGAATATCGATTTTGTCAACGAGCCACACAGCGGAATCATTACCGATAGGCAAATCAAAAATGTTTTGAATATGGTAGCAGCGGATTCGGATAAAGCTCGCGAAAAGGCGGTCGAAATCTCGAAAGAAGACCCCGAGAAGATACACGACGGAATTGTCGCTGAAGATAATCTGTTTATGCCTGCTCATCACGAAGTCAAGCTCGGCGGGCTTGAGGCAAATCAATTGCGGAAGATGATGTATAAGATTAGGGAAAGTCAGCCGGCAAATTTCGAGCAGATGCTCGGACTTCGGGGAGTAGGGCCAAAGACAATTCGCTCGTTAGCTTTGATAGCGGAGCTTGTCTATAATACCCCCGTCTCGCACAACGACCCTGCGAAATTCAGTTTTGCTCACGGTGGAAAGGACGGACATCCGTTTCCTGTCGAGCGAAAGCTTTATGATGATAATATTGCGTTTTTGGAAGAGATTCTGCTGCGCGCGAAATTTAATCCGAACGAAAAAGACAACGCATTGCGCCGATTGCAACGATATTTAGGATCAAAAAATAAAAGCCCACGTCTGTAGATGGTAAACGTGAGTTTTTGTTTTGCAGGAGTCTAATTTACAGATAAAGATTAGGAGAATTTTGCAGCGAAAAATCTATCTGTCCGAGACAATTAAACTCTATCGCGAAATCGAAGACATTATCAAAATCTTCGATTTTATCCTCATCCGTCTTTGCCATCCAACCGGCTTCAACCATCATAAACACAATCCTGCCGAAATCCATCGTCCCCGTGATATTCCACTGCTTAAGTACCGTCAGTGCCATCATACCCCATTTGTGAATAGCATAATCCTTAAGCCCGAAACATAATTGACGACCCGTTATATGGCAGGTATCCGTATGAGAACCTTTTCCTTCTTTTCGAATCGTATATTGAAGACCCTCGCGAACAAATACGAATGCTTCCAGGGGGTACCGCCCCGACAGACGAGAAAGCTCTTCCAACGACTTAAGTGAATGCTTTTTACTCATCTATTCTTCCTCTTTCTTCTTCTCCTTGACGAACGTTTCCGTTTGACTGATGTTTGCCCTGAATTTTCTTTCGCTGTATCTGTTTCTTTCGAAGCAGTATTATTGTCCGCTATAATGTTTATCGGCTTTTGCTCGTCGTTAACTTGCAAAATTTGTCTTTCGCTACGCTCAGGCGGTTGGGCGGGAGAGAGCTCTTCTACCGGAAAAGTAACTATTCTATCATCATCAAAGGCTACCTGCACTAATTGTGTAATAGCTGAATAATCTCTTACTTTCCCGACGCCCGCTTCCGTTTGAACGTATGTTCCTATTCGCGGCAGCGCCTTTAGAAGCTCTTCATAGGTTTTCTGTTCATACTGAAGACAACATCTCAGCCGACCGCACCGACCGGAAACCTTCGACGGGTCGAGAGTTGCTTTTTGCAGCTTCGCCATCTTCATATTGACGGGTCTGAGAGTTTTGAGAAAGTTCTTACAGCAGCATTCTCTACCACATATTTCATAGTCAGCCAATAGCCTCGCTTCATCTCTCGCACCAATCTGTCTAAGTTCAATTCTCGTCTGATATTCGCGAGCTAATTCTCTCACGAGTTCGCGAAAATCGATTCTGCCTTCAGCGAGGAAATAGAAAATAATCCGCTCACCGCCGAACAGATGCTCGACGAAGACGATTTTCATATTTAGTCCGAGTCTTTTCGCAGCTTCTATGCAAAATTTTTTCTTTTCGAGTGCATCAATCTCGATATGGTGTGCTTCACGAAGGTCTTGCTCATTAGCTGGTTTGACTATCCTTCCCGCATTCGGTTTCAGATAATCCTCGCCGCTATTTTCTACAAATTTCTTTATCTGCTTCGGATCGATACGCAGATATTCGTCAGGCTCGGAAGTCCTGCAAACGACACGTCCCAGCTCGAGCCCTCTGTCGGTTTCGATAAGAACCTTCACGCCTGGTCTTAACGATTCGTCCGAAGCATATTCAAACTCTCCGATAAATCCGAGAGCACCGTATCGAATAGCATACTTTTGCTTGACTTCAGCGCCTAATTGTTCGTTAATCTCTGTTGTCATCTCAATCTATTCAACCTATATAATCCTATATAAAACATCCGTTATCAATAAATTCTGATTCACATTTGCATTTATCCTGTCCTGTGATTCTCCGATAAGCTTGATTTTTAATCCAAGCTCATCAAGGTTGTATCGTTCAGCAAGCCATTCGACAAATTCCATATATTCACTATTAATAAGTGTGTCCTTGTCAAAATCAAGCTTATATCTTATTGCGTCGCGATAGAATGCGCTCACCATAGTAAGCATTAGCTTAAGTGCTGTGCGATTAAGCTCAGACTCCGATGACTTTGCTTCGAATTGTTCGCTTTGAATTTCAGCGAGTCTCGAAGCCAACAATTTCGCTTCGTTAATCAACCATTGAGCAAAATCATCGACATCAGCTGCCCTGATGTGTGCAAGCTCATCCGCTATCCTTCTGTTTATATCATAGGCATCTAATCGCAATAATTCCAATACTGTTCCTAATTGTCCCGGTGCAAATTTTGACAAAAACTCCGCCTGCTTATCGTCCGTACCGTTTTCTATCAGTTTATCGTACACAAACTTTTGTGGTAAAAGCTCGAATTTAAGTGTCTGTGCTCGCGAACGAATAGTAGGCAGAAGCGTACTGACTTGTTCCGTTATCAAAAATAGATATGTCCGTGCGGGCGGTTCTTCGAGAGTTTTCAATATCGCATTCTGAGCTGCTCGTGTCATACGGTCAGCCTGATATACTATAAAAACCTTACCTTTTTTGAGATATGGCTTTAAAGCTACCTTTTCTATCAATGCTGTCCTTATCACATCAATACCAAGGTCAATAGCTTTGTGTTCCTTCTTACCGGGAATCAATGTTATAAGCTCTTTGTAAACCGGATGCAAATCGGGATGGGTCTGAGCGTCAACGAGTTTGCAAGAGCTACACACTCCGCAGGAATCGATAATGTTGTTTTTCTCGATAGGATTATCACAAAGTAGTATCTTTGCAAATTCCATTGCGGTCGATGATTTGCCCACCCCTCGCGGGCCAGCCAAGATATATGCGTGCGAAAGTCTCTCGTGTGCAAGTGCTTGCTGAAATATGTCGATAGCTTGTTGCTGATATTGTATGTCAGAAATCGACATCTGCCAGTGTCTCCAGAATTTTTCTATGCACCGATTTTATGGTACCTTTCGAGTTTATTATCTCGATGTGTCCCGGATATATCTCTGGCATAGAAAGAAAAATTTCTCTTACGCGTTTATGAAATGTCAGGCCGCGATTTTCCATTGCATCGAATTTTCTGCCACTTATACGTTTCAACCCCGTTTGGGCGCTGACATCGAGGATGATAGTAAGGTCAGGCCAGGTGTTTTGAGTTGCGTATCGTGCCAGCGAGATGATTTTTTTTATATTCTCGCCACACGCACCCTGATATGCGCAGGTAGAAGTTACATATCTGTCAGCTATCACTGTTTTGTGTGCAGAAAGGGCAGGAACGATTTTTTGGCTAACGAGCTGCGCCCTGCTGGCCATAAATAACAACGTCTCGCATCGTCTATCGAGCGGAGAATATTTCTCATCGAGTAGAATTTTCCGTATAGCTTCGCCCGACCGCGTATCACCCGGGTCTCTGACCGTTAATATATCAACTCCTGCCTGCATCAATTTTTCTGCGAGCAGTTTTTGTTGAGTGGTTTTACCACATCCGTCAGGACCATCGAGTACTATAAACTTTCCCCGTAACTTTTCAGCTATTTTCTCAAGTCTGCGTTTATCCATAAAATATTAAACTTGCCCAGTAGAATTATCATTATCATCCGGTTTGGATTCATTAGATTCGCTATCTTCTTTTGGAGTCTCGTCAGTCTCGGATTCTTTTTTGTCTTCGTCCGAGCTGACGGTTTCCGCTTGATTAGTTTGGTTACCCTCGCTCGATGTCTCCTCTTCGGTAACTGAATCATCTTCTTGTGGCTTTTGTTCTTCGGGACCAGCGGTTTCCTGTACGAGAGGTTGAGTTTCAAACTCATCGACGTAAACCTCATCCATCTCGGTTGTGTCGATATCTCTTCTTAGCAGAAGATATATCAACGTATATCCGCAGAAGAAGAAACTTATCGCAAAGGCAATTACCAACCCTACCAACAGAAACACCCATATCGCAATGAAGAAGCTACCGAGCGCTTCGGAGGCGCTAACAGGAAATACGAAAAATCGCCCGAAAAATGGTCCCGAAAATGTCGGAGAAAACCACATCGCTTGTAACTTGCCGAGCGGAGCAGCGTAGCTTGCAGCGTCGAAATTCATCGTAATGCCCGTTATTACTGATGTGGCACTGAATACAAGCGCGATAAATAGCTTAACGAAGATAAAGCAAAGCGTCCCGTAAATAGCTGTTACAAGTGTATAAAATATCGTCTTCCACGGACGAGCATAAACGTAACTATAGCAACGGCTGAAGGCATCGAAGGCATCGGAACCTTCGACAGCTATCGTCGGATACATCAGCCCTATGCCACCTATCGCACCGACAATAACCAATGCAAGCACAAACCCGATAGCCAGCGGAATAATAAAGACCGCTCCGATTGTAAGCTCACCGATAAACGGTATCGCACCGATAAGTCCGAGAACCATCAATACGATACTACAGCCAACGATGAACGCTATTGGCATCAGCGGCGCGGTAAAGAAACCGGTAAATTTCTGCTTTGCAAATGCGAATGCTTCTTTAATCGGGATTTTTTCATCACGTGTGGAGTGCAGAGCTGCTATTCTGCAGATTGCTCCACCTGCGATCGACCAAACACCTATACAGAACAGCGTATATATAATGAAATAGATATAATGAACGCGAACAAACCAGCCTAATCCTGCGAATGTCAGGCCAAGTGTCTTAACCAGCCCGGGAGGTGTATCGGGTGTGGTGTCAAACGACTTGAAGTCCTTATTGAAAAATAGCTTAGCTGACAGCACCGAATCGACAGCGGAATTGAACATCAGGATGCCATAAGACAGAGATGCTTGAAATATTCCGAGTCCCTGTAATTGCTCAAGTCGTTCAGCGGTATCTGCCAGAGATATTGTTTCCATAAGCTGTTTTCTGTCCCGCTGAACGTCGCGAAGGTCTTTGATTTTATCTTTGGCGCCCGGGTCGATTGCTACTACCGTACGGATTGCCTGATTGAGATTAATTGGCAGTACCATAGAAGCTACACGTGAAGACTTCAATATCGAGATTCTAAGAAAATTATGGGCATCGTCGAGTTTTTGCATATTTTCTTCATATTCTCGCTCGATAGTATCTTCCAGATTACCTTTTGCCTTGGCTCTTTTTTGTTTGTATTGCGATTTTATAATCTTTTTTGTGGTCTGATATCGTTCGTTCAACAGCTTAATGCTGCTTTCCTGCAATGTTTCGAGTTTATCCATCAAAGCGTCGAGAGCCTGACCATTACGTATCAATTGAGATGCTTGGTCGGGCTTTTTGTTAAGATATTTAACAACAGCTGATTTTAGAGCATTGCGATTGTTAGCTATCGCTTGACGACGCCAGCTCGAAAAATCCACCATAGTGGTAGATGTAATGAATCTCTGAATCTCATCAGCAGGTAGCCTGAGAGAATAGTACGGCTTCTCCACTACAACCTGCCTTCCGGAAAACCAGTCCAGAAATCTCCCGCCCATATAACATATGAT
>WFQY01000132.1 GCA_015486815.1 Phycisphaerae bacterium
GTTCCGATTATTCCGACCATAGGCAGGATATATTTTTGTGTTCGTCTCGAATGAAGCCTGCTGTGGTTACGCCGCTGCGCAGGCTTGATATCGAGAACGTGGCTAACGAAAAGCCTCATCGCATAGCCCCAATTGATGCAGACAATTCGCGATTGTTGATGTGTCTCCATAATATTGTTGAAATAGACAGCTGCCGATTGTGCTATCCTATCGAGAACGATATTTTGCAAATTTCTGTCTCTACCGGTAAAGGCATCGGTAAAGCCCTCAATGGCTTCCGCATATTTAAGGCCGAATTTTTTCATCAACTCGTTTTCAAGCCAGCTGTGGTCGATAGCCATCCCGCCAGGCCTTATAATCGCAGCGGGTGGTTTAACGAGAATTCCAAGCTCCTCAGCTTTGTTCAACGCCTTGCGGATTTGCGTGCGATTGTCCTGCTCGAAACCGAAATAGCTGGCTATTTCGCGCTCGGAATATCCACGTTCATACTTCAAAATAGCTATTTCGTATAGGCAATCCGGATCGTCCAAATCAAATGTTCGTCGCGGTTTACTATCCATATTCTGCCTCGGGAAACTCGTGTTGATAACCTGTTAATAATCGTAAAATTTCATAAGTTCCTTATTATATAATTTACCGTACGGAAGGCTATATTACCAGAATATATTTGAAAATCGGTGCGACATTGTCGCTAATGCTTTTCCAGAAAGCATTTACGCTGGTTTAATTTTACGGAGGCAAATTATATCGAGATGCGTATCTTTTCACTTCGCATAAACCCGCTAAAATCACATATACCGCTCCAATGCGAATTATCTGTGGATAAAGTGGGTTTAGCCTGCAATTTCCCTTATCTTATAAGCCTCATTTTACCAACGTTCGGAATGAACCCTATTCCGCCTTTGAATAGCCTGAAACCCGCTGGCCAATAGACGAAAAATGCCCTTCCTACCATCTGGTCTTTCGGGACGGTGCCGAGGTGATATTTCCCTTCCTCGTATTTCTTTTTCAGGTGTGGGCCTACTTCCCACCATAGTCTCGAATCCTTACTTTCCGGACTATTATCGCCGAGGACGAAATATTCATTTTTTCCGAGATGAATGGGGTTGCCCATAACGCCATGCCCCAAATGTCCGAACAGCGGATTGACCTCTCCCTTTCCGTTACCGCTTTCGTTAAACTTTACAGGTCGATAATATACATCGCGGAATAGCTTTACGTGCCAAAGCTGACAGTCCATATTCTCAGCGGTTATCTGAACAAGCGGAACTATCGTCTCAGGTGTAAGCGATTCCAAATTTGCAGGCGGATGATATTCCTTGTCGGTCGTCTGCAATATTGTCTGATTATCTATGGTCAATTTCAGCTGATAGTCAACATTTTCAAAAGAGACAATCGCTGGCATTTTGGTTTTGATAGGTAGAAAATCATTCTCAAGCATCAGTTTCGGTTTAGCTTTGCCCTGATTGAAATTTGACAGACTACATCGATATAACTTCGCTTTACCCTGCGTGTCGATTTCCGCAATGAATACGTCATTGCGTTTCGATAGAATAAGGTCGATTTTGCCAGCTCCGTGTCTGGTTACAAGAACAAATCTGAGCTTAAGGTCGGATACGATATACGACCAGTTATGCTGTCTGTCGGGATCATCATAAGCATAAAAATCGGTTATGCTGCCCGTGAATTTTATACTCCCTTTTCCAGCGGGATGATAGCCATGAAAAATCAGCAACCTGCCCGATGTATTCCACAATTGCTCGCTGTTTCTATCCGCTGGTTCCCACCCGGGGACATCTTCGGGCGAGACACGCTCTTTTCGTGTCGGAAGATAGTCGTTGTCGTAAACTGTAAACCATAACGAACGTTGAGCTACCGGTGTTTTTCTGGCAATCTTATCATTTATATATATATCGCCGTCGATAATTTCGACCTTTTCGCCGGGCAGACCAATGAGCCTTTTGATAAAATTGATGTTCGGATTAGCTGGATTTTTGAAAACCACGACATCCCATCGCTTTGGTCCGACATATTTATCCAATGAAGGAAACAACTCTGCCAACTCGTATCCGAGCTTCATTACGAGAATTCTGTCGCCGCCATCAATAATAGGCCTACCATTATAAAACAACGGGTAAGGCTCTTCGCTCCATTTACAATTAGGGCAGACGTTAATTCGTGGTCCGCGTATGAATTTTCTGCCGTCTTTGACAGCTTCTCTGATTTCGTAAGCATATTCGTATCCGCAATCGTGGCAGATTTTCATTCGATGTGCACCGTATAGCGTGGGAGCCATCGAGCCCGTAGGAATACGATATGCCTCTGCGATAAACGCACGAAAGATGAAAGCCATTATGAATGCAACCGCTATCGATTCGATAGTCGATTTGAATGATTTTCCGATAAACCAAATCGCCTGATTGCCATTTCTACTGCCAGTGTGTTTTTTAGCCATTGGCGTCTCCCTGATCGAGGACTGCAATAAACGCTTCCTGCGGTATCTGTATCTTCCCTACTTGCTTCAATCGCTTCTTGCCTTCTTTTTGCTTTTCGAGCAATTTTCGTTTGCGTGTAACATCACCACCATAGCATTTAGCGGTTACGTTTTTACGTAACGGCCGAATCGTCTCGCGTGCTATGACTCTCGACCCGATAGCTGCTTGTAATGCCACTTCGAACATCTGCCTCGGTATCTCTTGCCTCAACCGCTGCAATATTCGCCTACCACGATATTCAGCGACGCTTCGATGCATTATTACCGAAAGAGCATCAACCTTCTTTCCACCGACGAGAATATCAAGCTTTACCAGATTGCCCGGCTCATATCCGATAAGGTCATAATCCATCGTGCCGTACCCTCTGGTAATTGTTTTGAGTCTATCATAAAAGTCATAGATAATTTCCGCCAGTGGAAATTTATATTTCAGCAGCACACGATTTTGCGAGAGATATTCGCTGTGTTTGAATTGTCCGCGCCTTTGTTCCGATAGCTTCATCACTCCGCCTACGCAGTCAGCCGGCACGATAAGACTACATTCGACCATAGGCTCACGTATCTCGATATATTCCGACGGGTCGGGTAGTTTTGCCGGTGAGTCGATTGTAATTACGCTGTTATCACGCAAGACCACCTGATAGCTTACAGTCGGAGCGGTCTGCACGACGGTAATACCCGCTTCTCGTTCGAGACGTTCCTGAATTATTTCCAGATGTAATAGCCCGAGAAAACCGCAACGAAAGCCAAATCCCAACGCTTCGCTATTTTCAGGCTGAAATGTAAACGAAGAATCGTTAAGCTGAAGTTTTTCCAATGCCTGTTTGAGATGCAAATATTCCGTATCGGGACCGGGATAAAAATCGCAAAACACCATCTGCAAAGGCGGCTTATAGCCAGGCAGCTTATCCGAAGCGGGATTCGATATGAGTGTTATCGTATCGCCTACTCTGACATCACCCAAATTTTTGATATTCGCTATAAGATATCCCACTTGACCCGCTTGAAGCGTCTCGATTGGTGTCATATTCGGACGAAATTGACCAAGCTCACCTACCTGATACATTTGCCCGCTACTCATAAGTTGAATTTTATCACCTTTAGAGATTCTACCGTTTACCACGCGAATATAACAGATAACTCCCCGATAATCGTCATAAGTGGAATCGAAAATAAGTGCCTGCAACGCAGCATTGTTATCGCCTTTCGGCTCGGGCAGCCTTTCGACAATCGCCTGCATCAATTCATCAATTCCCTGACCTGTTTTAGCTGATATCATTATCACATCTTCCGCCGGTAGGCCTACCGCGTGTTCAATTTCCTCTGCAACTATTTCGGGTCGAGCTGCGGGCAGATCGATTTTATTCACCACAGGCAGAATTTCCAAACCGTTTTCGACCGCTAAATATGCATTAGCGATTGTCTGTGCCTCTACTCCCTGAGTCGCATCGACAACCAGAAGTGCCCCCTCGCAGCTTGCTAATGCACGCGAGACTTCATAATGAAAATCAACGTGCCCGGGTGTATCGATCAGATTAAGTTCATAACGCTGACCGTTATGCTCATAAAACAGCGTAATTGCGCTTGCTTTTATCGTAATTCCTCTTTCACGTTCGAGTTCCATATCGTCCAATAGCTGATCGTGAAACTGCCTATCGGATACCGCACCGGTAAACTGTATCATCCGATCAGCGAGTGTACTCTTGCCGTGATCTATATGCGCAACAATTGCAAAATTTCTAATCCGCTCTAAGCTCATTTTTATTTTGGCCTCGTAAATTTTCCGAAACATATATTATACACTCTTTCCGCCCGAATTCCAATTTGTAATCTCGCAGGCTGATTACCCGATTACCGCGCAATAACAAAAAAGATAAAGATAAAAGATAATTGTATTGTATTTATATCTGAAATCTGCTATATTATGCATACGTATGCATAAGATGTTACGGAAATAGGGTAATATGGTAACAGCGAGAGATGTCGCAAAACTTGCCGGTGTGAATCAGAGCACGGTCTCCAGAGTGTTTGCCGGATATAAACAGCTTAGTCGACAGACCATAGAAAAAGTACTCAAGGCAGCTAAGCAATTAGGATATGTGCCTAACACACCTGCTCAGGTTTTAAAAACCAGCCGAACAAATACGATAGTCGTCCATATTCCCGTTTCTTCGGAAACCGTATTTTCAGACCCGTTTATTGTAAGGTTTCTAACAGGCGTGAATCGAAAAGCTGCTGATATGGGATTTAGCGTTCTGATTACACATCAGGAAAACGGAGAACAGAATCCTGTTAATCTGATAAAAGCAAAAAGAGCGGACGGTATTATATTAGCATCTCCGAAGACAAATGACCCTTTATTGAAGTCGGTAATCAAAGCGAAAATTCCCTGTGTTACCGGTCGCGTTGACGAAAAATTGTCATCAAAATGTTGCAGCGTAGATGTTGACAATAAAGAAATAGGATATGAAGCTGTGAATTATTTTTTTCGGCAAGGACATAAAAGAA